>NZ_JBPQTX010000126.1:0-18633 GCF_051386555.1 Streptomyces sp. URMC 126 | reverse complement strand
GGCTTGATATCCGGTCCGGCGTTTGAGGACAGCGCCCGCAGGGCGCTTCGGGGGCGCGGGGGCTTGCCCCCGGGAATCGGCGAAGGGGCGGGACCGGGGCACCCCTACGTCACCGGCTGGTCCGCCTCCTTCTCCGCCACCGCGGGGGCGGGGGTCACCGCCGGGGCCGGCGCGGGCGCCGGGGCGGCCGGCGGGTCCTCCCGCCGCCAGCCGGCCTCGCGCAGGCGGAGCCACGCCGTCGTCTCCTCGGGAGGCATCGCAGCGGCGACCAGCCACCCCTGCACCGCGTCACACCCCAGATCCCGCAACCGCTCCCACGTCTCGTCGTCCTCGACCCCCTCGGCGACCACGAGAAGACCAAGGGAGTGCGCGAGATCGAGAGTGCAGCGGACGATCTCCGCGTCCTCGTTGTCGATGGCGAGCCGGGCCACGAACGACCGGTCGATCTTCAGCTCGCTGACGGGCAGACGCCGCAGGTGGACCAGCGACGAATACCCCGTGCCGAAGTCGTCCAGCGACATCTTCACGCCGTGCCCGGTGAGCCCGGCGAGCGCGTCGGCGGCCCGCTGCGGGTCCTCCAGGAGAACGTGCTCGGTGATCTCCAGCTGGAGGGCGCCGGGCGGGACGCCGTGCCGGGCGAGGCGGGCCGCGACGGAGCCGGCGAAGCCGGGGGTGTGGACGTCGCGGGGGGAGACGTTGACGGCGACGGGCACCTCCAGGCCCATGGCCCGCCAGCGGGCGACCTGCCCGAGGGCGGTCTCCAGGACGTACTCGGTGAGCCGCGGCATCAGCCCGGACGACTCGGCGATGGCGATGAACTCGTCCGGCGAGACCCGGCCGCGCTCCGGGTGCACCCAGCGGACCAGCGCCTCCAGGCCCTCGACGTGCCCGTCGAAGCCGACCTTGGGCTGGTAGTGCAGCTCGACCTCGCCCGCGTCCAGGGCGCGGCGCAGGTCGCCGAGGAGGCCGAGGCGGTCGGGGGTGTTGCCGTCGCGGCGGGCCTCGTAGACCTCGACGCCGCTGCGGTCCCGTTTCGCCTGGTACATCGCCACGTCGGCGCGGCGCAGCAGCCCCTCGGCGTCGAGGGCGTGGTCGGGGTGGACGGCGACGCCGGCGCTGGCCTCCAGGACGAGGGTGAGGCCGTCGAGGTCGAGGGGCGAGCCGAGGGCGGCGACGAGGCCGCGGGCCACGCGCTGGGCGCTGGTGAGGGAGTCCACGGCGGGGAGGAGGACGGCGAACTCGTCGCCGCCGAGCCGGGCGGCCTCCGCGTCGCGCGGGAGCGCGTCCCGGAGCCGGGCGGCTATCTGGAGCAGCAGCCGGTCCCCGGCGAGGTGGCCGAGCGTGTCGTTGACGGACCGGAAGCGGTCGAGGTCGATGAGGACGAGCGCGGTCCGCTCGCCGGCCTGTTCGGCCTCGTCGAGCGCGGCCCAGGTCCGTTCGAGGAGCCACTGCCGGTTGGGGAGCCCGGTGAGCGGGTCGCGGAGCTGTTCCTCCGCCCGGGCGTGGGCTATCCACAGGGTGGAGTCGAGGGCTATGAGGGGGATCGCGAAGAGCGGCAGCAGCAGCGGGGTGTGCTCGGCGACGACCGCGATGAGCGGGGCTATGCCGAGCAGCGCGCCGCCGACGAGCGCCTGCCGCAGCAGGGCGGCGCGGGCGACGCCCCCGGCGAACCCTGAGTGGGGCGGGGCGAGGTGACGCCAGAGCAGGGCCCGGGTGACGGTGAGGTAGACGAAGGCCGCCAGGGCGATCCGGGGGATGTCGGAGGGCTGCCAGCCGCTGGGCAGCCAGGGGTGTTCCACGGAGGCGTGCACGCCGAGCAGCCCGAGGGCGGCACCGCCCGCCGCGACGCCGAGGACGTCGACGGCGCAGTGGAGTAACGCCTGGCGCCAGCGGTGCCGCCGGGCCGTGGTGACGAAGGTGACGACGGCGATGCCGATGACGGCGGCCGGGAGCCAGCCGTGCAGCAGCAGGACGGCCAGGGTCAGGGCGGCTCCGGAGCCGGAGCCCCCCCACCACCGGTCCCGGCCCAGCGCGACCAGATGAGCGACGATCAGGGCCGTGAGGGTGGCGAGGGACCAGCCGACCGTCCGCCCGGGGAACACCGCGTGGTCCGCGGCGGCCGCGTGCTCGATCCCCAGGGCGAGGACGAGCAGCGCGAGGGGGACGCAGACGACCGGCAGCGCGGGTGGGGGATCCCTGCGCAGCCGCGATGCCGGTTCGGCGCTGTCGGTGGGTTTCATGCCCGTCCCTCTCACAGCCGGCGGTGCCCGCGCCACGGCAGGCGCACATCTCAACAGTAGGCCGCAGAAGGCTACGACGGGCAGCGATCGGCGGCGGTTGCCCGAACAGGATCCGGCCGCGCGGGGCGTTCGGAAAGCGCTGTAGGGGTAATGCCCACTGGCCCTGCGGGCATTACTCCGCCGGGGTGGGCTCCTGCGGCACGGCGGCGGCGCGCGCCGCTTCCGGTCCCTCGGCGAGCAGCACGGCGAAGCCGTCCTCCTCCAGCACGGGGACCTTCAGCTGCATGGCCTTGTCGTACTTGGAGCCGGGGTTGTCGCCGACGACCACGAAGTCGGTCTTCTTCGAGACGGATCCGGTCACCTTCGCGCCGCGGGTCTGGAGCGCTTCCTTGGCCTGGTCGCGGGTGTACGAGGTGAGGGTGCCGGTGACGACGACGGTGAGGCCGGCCAGCGGGCGGGGGCCCTCGTCGCCGCTGGTCTCCTCCTCCATCCGGACGCCGGCGGCCCGCCACTTCTCGATGATCTCGCGGTGCCAGTCCTCGGCGAACCACTCGCGGACGGCGGCGGCGATGGTGTCGGAGACGCCGTCGACGGCGGCCAGTTCCTCCTCGGTGGCGGCGGCGATCCGGTCGATCGAGCCGAACTCGCGGGCCAGCGCGGCGGCGGCGACCGGGCCGACGTGCCGGATGGAGAGCCCGTTGACGATCCGGGCGAGCGGCCGGGTCTTGGCCGCCTGGATGTTCTCCAGCATGGCCAGGGCGTTCTTCTTGGGCTCGCCCTTCTGGTTGGCGAAGAAGGTGACGACCTTCTCCTCGCCGGTCTTGGGGTCGTGCTTGGGCAGGCCGGTGTCCGGGTCACGGACGTAGGACTTGATGGGCAGCAGTTCCTCGATCGTCAGATCGAAGAGGTCGCCCTCGTTGAGCAGCGGCGGCGTGGCCGGTTCCAGCGGCTGGGTGAGGGCGGAGGCGGCCACGTAGCCGAAGTTCTCGATGTCCAGGCACTCGCGGCCCGCGAGGTAGTAGATCCGCTCGCGGATCTGGCCGGGGCAGGACCGGGCGTTGGGGCAGCGGAGGTCGACGTCGGCCTCCTTCATGGGGCGCAGCGCCGTCCCGCACTCGGGGCACTCGGCTGGCATCACGAACTCGCGCTCGCTGCCGTCCCGCAGGTCGACGACGGGTCCGAGGATCTCGGGGATGACGTCGCCCGCCTTGCGAAGCACGACCGTGTCGCCGATGAGGACGCCCTTGGCCTTGACGACCTCCTGGTTGTGCAGGGTGGCGAACTCGACCTCGGAGCCGGCGACGGTGACGGGCTCGACGACGGCCTGCGGGGTGACGCGGCCGGTGCGGCCGACGCCGACGCGGATGTCGAGGAGCTTGGTGTTGACCTCCTCCGGCGGGTACTTCCAGGCGATGGCCCAGCGCGGGGCGCGCGCGGTGGAGCCGAGCCGGCCCTGGAGGGGCACCTCGTCGAGCTTGACGACGACGCCGTCGATCTCGTGCTCCATGGAGTGCCGCACCTTGGGCTGGCCGTAGTGCGCGATGAACTTCCGCACGCCGTCCAGCGAGTCCACCACCTCGGCGTGGGCGGCGGTGGGCAGGCCCCACTCGCGGAGCAGCTCGTAGGCGTGCGACTGGCAGTCGATGTCGAAGCCCTCGCGGGCGCCGACGCCGTGCACCACCATGTGCAGCGGGCGGGTGGCGGTGACCCGCGGGTCCTTCTGGCGCAGGGAGCCGGCCGCCGCGTTCCGCGGGTTGGCGAACGGCGGCTTGCCCGCCTCGACCAGGCGCGCGTTGAGCTCCTGGAACTTCTCCATCGGGAAGTAGACCTCGCCGCGCACCTCGACCAGGGCGGGGATCCGGTCGCCCTTCAGCCGGTGGGGGATCTCGGAGATGGTCCGGATGTTGGGCGTGATGTCCTCGCCGGTGCGGCCGTCGCCCCGGGTGGCGGCGCGGGTGAGCCGCCCGTGCTCGTAGGTCAGGTTGACGGCGAGGCCGTCCACTTTGAGCTCGCAGAGGAAGTGGTAGCCCGCGCCCTCGCCGACGTCCTTGGCGATGCGGTCGGCCCAGGCGGCCAGCTCCTCGTCGCTGAAGGCGTTGTCGAGGGAGAGCATGCGTTCGCGGTGCTCGACGGACGTGAACTCCGTCTCGTACGAGCCCGCGACCTTCTGGGTGGGCGAGTCGGGGGTGCGGAGCTCGGGGTGCTCCTCCTCCAAGGCCTCCAGCTCGCGCAGCAGCCGGTCGAACTCGGCGTCGCTGACGACCGGCGCGTCCTTCACGTAGTACCGGAAGCGGTGCTCCTCGATCTGCTCGGCTAGCAGGGCGTGCCGCTCCCGCGCCGCCGCGGGCGTCGACGCCTCCGCGGCCGGCTCCCCGCCGCTTCCGCCGCGCCCGTCGTGCCCGCCGTGCTGTTCGACAGCCACCGTCTCGTCCTCCCGTTGTCCTCTGGTGCGCCCTCCGGCGCCGTCACTCAGGGTTGTCCACGAGTGATCGTGCCGCCCGGACGCAGTGGGCGAGGGCCGCGCGGGCGTACGCGGGCGAGGCGCCCGCCATCCCGCACGCCGGGGCGACCACCACGGACTCGGCGAGAGTCGCAGGTGACAGCCCCAGTCGGCGCCACAGCGTCCTGACACCCATGACGCTACCGGCAGGGTCGGACAATGGGCCGTCCACGCCGGGCACGACGCCGGCGAAGAGCGTCGTTCCGGCCTCGGCGGCCTCGCCGAGCGCGTCGTCCTCACGCTCGGTGAGCAGCGAGAAGTCGAACGAGACCCCGGTCGCCCCGGCGCGCCGGAGCAGCGCGAAGGGCACGCCGGGAGCGCACGAGTGCACGACGAGGGGTGCGCCGGCCTCCCGCGCGACGGCGGCGATCTCCCGGAGCGCGCCCTCGACCACGGCCCGGTCGACGGCCCGGTGGGTCCGGTAGCCGCTGGCCGTACGGACCTGGCCGCGCAGCACCGCCGTCAGAGAGGGTTCGTCGAGCTGGAGGACGGGCGTCGCGCCCGGCACCCGGCGGCGCAGCTCGGCGAGGTGGCCGCGCAGCCCCTCGGCGAGCGAGGCGGTGAGGTCGCGGCAGGCGCCCGGGTCGCCCAGCGCGGCCTCGCCGCCGCGCAGCTCCAGGGCCGCGGCGAGCGTCCAGGGCCCGACGGCCGAGACCTTGAGCGCTCCTTCGTACCCCTGGGTGAACTCCTCCAGCGCGTCCAGGTCCTCGCGCAGCCAGGAGCGCGCCCGGCGGGTGTCGCGGCCGGGCCGGTCGGAGATCCGCCAGCCGCTGGGCTCCACATGGGCGAAGACCTCCACCAGGAGGCCGGCGGTCCGGCCGATCATGTCCGCGCCGGGTCCGCGCGCCGGCAGTTCCGGCAGGTACGGGAGGGTCTCCAGGGACCCGGTGACGGTCTTCGCCGCCTCCCGGGCGTCCGTGCCCGGCATCGACCCGACGCCGGTCGCGGCGCCGGGCCCCCAGGGGCGGTTCTCACGGGGCTCGCTGGTCTCGATCGTCTGGCTCACCCGGGAAGGGTACGAGACGCGCCCGGCCGGTCCGGGCGCACAGGGCGGATGCACAGCACGGACGCACAGGGCGGGCGCACAGCACGGACACACAGGGCGGGCGCACGCCCCTGGGGAGGACATGCGCCCTCGCGGAGAGGCGTGCGCCCTCGCGGCAGGGCGTGCGCGCCCCCCCCGGAGACTCAGCGCCCCGGCCGGACCGTGATGTCGTTGATCTCCGCGTCCCGGGGCAGGTCGATCGCGTGGAGCACCGTCGACGCGACCGAGCCGGCCTCGATCCACCGCGCGGCGTCGTACTCCTTGCCCTCCTGCTGGTGCACCTTCACCTGCATGGCGGTGGCCGTCCGGCCCGGGTAGACGCTGGTCACCCGCACCCCGTTGGCGTGCTCCTCGGCGCGCAGGGAGTCGGCGAGCGCCTTCAGCCCGTGCTTGCTGGCCGCGTAGGCGCTCCAGTTGGGTCCCGCGTTGAGCCCGGCACCCGAGTTGACGAATACGACGTGCCCACGGGACGCCCGCAGTTGGGGCAGCAGCAGCCGGGTGAGCTCCGCCGGTGCGACGAGGTTGACGGCGAGCGTGTTCGTCCACGTCCGCGTCGTCAGCTCGCCGACCCCGCCGAGGTCCACGACGCCCGCCACGTGCAGCAGCGAGTCGACGCGCTCGGGGAGCGTCTGGTGTTCCAGGGCCCAGGAGAGCCGGTCGGGGTTGGCGAGGTCGCCGACGAGCGTGCGGGCGCCGGGGAACCGGTCCGCCAGTTCCTTCGCGCGTCCGGCGTCCCGCGCGAACAGGTAGAGCTCGTCCCCGCGGGCGAGCAGCCGCTCGGCCAGCACCTCTCCGATACCCGATCCGGCACCGGTGATCACATGTGTTGCCATGTGCCCAGCTTGCCTTACCGGCGCACGGCGGACGTCCGGAAGGTACGACTCCGGGCGTGACCCCCGGGCGCCTCCGGGAAGGCCGCGGTGCCTCCGGAACGCACCCGTCCCGGCCGCGGCAACCCCCATCGGGGGTGGGGAAGCACCGCGGCCGGGGCGGGCCCGTTCCGGAGGCGGGCGGTCCGTCCCTTGTCGGGACGGCCCCCCGGAGCCGTACGTCCCCCCTGGCCGTACGGCTCCCCGGCCGCGCTCCCCCGTGGAACGCGCGGCCGGCCGCCCGCCTCCGGAATGTCCGGCTGACGCGGACCGCATCCCCCGCATTCATGGTGGCAAGCCGGAGGCACCCGCCGGTACCCGCCGACCGTCGGTTTCCGTCCCCGCCGGTCGGCGGGTACCGGCGGGGCCCGAACCGCCGGGTGGTTGTTATATTTCCTGACCGGTACCCGCGCAGGAGTGGTGATAGTGATCCGGGTCATGGTCGTCGACGACGAGAAGCTGCTGCGCGCGGGGATCCGCAGCATCCTGGAGGCCGAACCGGACATCGAGGTCCCGGTGGCCTGCGAGGGCGTACGGGCCGTGGCCCTCGCGGCCGAACACCGCCCCGACGTCGTCCTGCTGGACATCCGGATGCCCGAGGTGGACGGCCTCTCGGTGCTCGGCTCGCTGCTGGCCCTGCCGGAGCCGCCCGTGGTCGCGATGCTCACCACCTTCTCCGGCGACGAGCACATCGCCCCCGCCCTGCGCGCCGGCGCCGCCGGGTTCCTGGTCAAGGACACCGTCCCCGACGAACTGGCCAGCGCGGTCCGCATTCTGGCGTCCGGCGGGACCGTCCTGTCCCCCGCGGTCGCCGACAGCGTGGTCGACGGCTACCTGCGCGCCGGCGGCGGCGCCCCGCCCGCCCGGCTCGCCTCCCTCACCGAACGCGAGCGCGCCGTGCTGACCCTGCTGGCCCAGGGCAAGTCCAACGCCGAGATCGGCGCCGCCCTGCTGATGGGCGCCGCCACCGCCAAGGACCACGTCAGCGCGATCCTCGCCAAGCTCGGCGCCGCCAACCGCGTCCAGGCGGCGGTGCTCGCCCACCACCACGGGCTGGTCCGCCTCGACGCAGGGCTCGACGGGGAGCCGGGCCCGGCCGGTCCCGCGTGAGGCTCCCGCGCCGCCCGTGGCCGGCCCGGCGGCGACCACGGCCGGCCGAGCGGCCGTCTCTGACGTGGCGGAGCGTCCGCCGGGACCTGATCCTGCTTCCGGTGGCGGCGGCCGAGACGGCGGCCATGTACCCCGTCGCCGGTCCGGCGGAGACCGCCCTCTACGCCGTGACGGTCGCCGCGCTGTTCGTCCGGCGCCGCTTCCCCGTGCCCGCGCTGGTCACCGCGCTCCCCGTGACCTTCGGCGGCCATCTGCTGATCGCGCCCATGGTGGCGATGTACCAGGTCTCGCGCTCCCTGGAGCAGCGGCGGGCGGTCTACGGCTGGTCCCTGGCGTTCTTCCTCACCGCGCTCGGCCCGTGGTGGCCCTCGGTGCTCGGGGCCTGGCACACCCGGGACGACGCGCTGCTGTTCGGCGTCCTCTCGTCCGCCCTGATGACGGCCGGGCCGACGGCGATGGGCCAGCTCAGCCGCGCCCGCCGACAACTGGCCGATCACATCGAGGAGTTGTCCCGGGCCCACCGCAGGGAGGCGGAGCTGATCGCCGAACGGGCCGTCGTCGCCGAACGGGCGCGGCTGGCGCGGGAGATGCACGACGTGGTCTCGTACCAGGTCAGCCTGATGACCGTGCAGGCCGGCGCCCTGGAGCGGACGGCGGAGGAACCGGCCGCGCGCGAGACCGCCTCCGTGATCCGCGGCCTGGGCGCCACCGCCCTGCGCGAACTCCGCGGCCTCCTCGGCGTCCTGCGTTCGACGCCCGGCGACACGGCGCTCCGGCCGCGGCTCGGCGCGCTGCCCGAACTCGTCGCGCGGAGCGGCCTCGACGCCCGCCTGGACGCGGACCTGCCCGCGCTCGACGCGCTGAAGTGGCCGGCGGAGGTCGAGGAGGCCGCCTACCGCACGGTGCAGGAGGCACTCACCAACGTCAGGAAGCACGCCGAGGGCGCGGCCGTCACGGTCGGGCTGGACGTCGTCCGGGGCGACGGCCCGGCCGCCCTGGTCGTGAAGGTCGTCAACAGCGCCGCCCCGGGCGGTACGGAGGCGGCGGCCGCCCTGCCGTCGGGCGGACACGGCCTGACGGGCCTGCGGGAACGGGCCGAGCAGCTCGGCGGCACCCTGGAGGCGGGACCGGCCGAGGGAGGCTTCCGGGTACGGGCCTTCCTCCCGGCCGGGCCTCCGGAGACGCCGGACGCGCCCTGAGCCCAAGCCCGTCACGGCTCTCCCTCCAACCCACGCCGCGACCCGCCCGGCATGCCCGGTATGCCGCCGTTTACCGCCCTTTTTCAGCCACTCCGGTTCCGTTTCGCCACCGGTTTCATCCCACCCTTGTCACAGAAGGCTCAAGGATTTCTGAGCTTGTAAAGATCTGGTTAGTCTGGCGTGCGCTCGTCAAAAGAACGGGCAAAAAAGCCTGACAACGGGGGAGTTCCGAACCAGTGAAGTTTCGTCATGTCCGCGCCGCGGCCATCTTCGGCGTCTGCGTCGTCGCACTGACCGGCGCCCGGGGCCATCACGGCGGCAGCTGCGGAGGGGGCGGTTCCAGCCACCACAGCAGCAGTAGCAGCAGTTCTTCGTCCGGCGGCAGCACGTCCACGTCCGGCGGCGACTCGTCGGGCGGCACGTACGGCGGCACCACGTCCAGCGGCTCCGACTCCACCTCGGGCGGCTTCAGCACCGGATCGACGTCCAGCGGGACGACGACCTCCGGCGACTCGACCAGCGGCGGCTCGTCGATCCTCGGCTCGTCCGGCCGCAGCCGCGGCAGCTCGAACGACGCCATGCGGGACATCAGGATCAACAGCTGCACCTACAGCAGCTCGACGGGGATCACCGCCAAGATCACCGCGACCAACAGCAGTGCGTCGCAGACCAACGACTACTCGCTCACCGTGAAGTTCACGACCCCGGAGGGCGACACCCGCACCCGCTTCACCTCGATCATGTCCGTCGCGCCGAACAGCAACCGGACGGCCGACGTCTCCACGGTCTACATCGCCAAGCCCGGCGCCACGGGCACCTTCCGCTGCTCGGTGACGAACGTCTCGCGGACCTCCCGCTGACGCACCCGGCGGCGCGGGCGGGGGCCGGCCGGCGAGCAGGCCCCCCGCCCGTACCGCGCCGCGCTCAGGCGACCAGCGCGGGAACGGACCCCGGAGGCGGCGCCCCGGCGTCCAGCCTCAGCTCAAACCAGATGATCTTCCCCTCCGCCGGGAACGGGGGCACCCCCAGCGGGAACCCGCCCCACCGGTGGGCGATGAGGTCGAGGATCAGCATCCCCCTCCCCCGGACCGCGTCCAGCGCGACGGCCGTCTCCGGCACGGCCGGAGCCGGGATCGGAACGTACGGACCGGCGTCCGCGACGCTGACCCGCAGCACGGGGTGGTCCCAGCCGATCCGGACCGTCGCGGGACCCGGAGCGTGCCGGACGGCGTTCGTCGCGAGCTCGGAGGTCAGGAGCTCGGCCCGGTCCGCGAGTTGCTCCAGCCCGTGCACGGCGAGCACGGCCCGCAGAGTGATACGCGCGATCCCGGGGGCACGCGGGTCACGGGGGAAGTCGAGTTCGTACTCCCACGGCGCGGTGAGCGGGAGCGGTTGCGGGACGGGAGCGGGGTGTGGGGGGCGGGTGGCCACGAGGGCACCTCCATGCGGATCGCGATGGCTCTACGGCGTTGCGACAGCCCCGAGTCGGGCCTGTCCGGGCGGGGATCCAGAGCTCTGGTGCCTCACGGTGTCAGTGCCGCGGGAGGGGTGAGCGCGGTGCGCTTCCGGGAGGCGGGGGGACGGGGAGCGGGTGTCGCTCGGGGAGCGACGGTAGCGCGCCGCAACATAACGGTTCTACCGAAGCTCCCAGAACGAGTGAACTCTGCCTCCTCGGTGGACCTGACACGCCCGCGTCGGCACACTGGGCGCGAGTGAGGAGTGAGCACGTGGCACCAAGGCACGCCCCGACGATCCGTCAACGCAGGTTCGGTGCGGAGCTTCGTCGCCTCCGCGAGGCGGCGGACATGTCCGCGCCGACAGCGGCGAATCTGCTGGGGACCACCCGGACGGTCGTTTCCAACATCGAGGCCGGCCGCTTCGGCATCAGCGAAGAGCGCCTTCGCCGTCTGGCGAGCATTTACCAGTGCGACGACGAGGACTTGGTCGACGCGCTGGCCCGCATGACAGGAGGCCGCAATCGCGGCTGGTGGGAGGAGTACCGGGGCAAGATCCCTCCCGGATTCCTTGACGTCTCCGAAATGGAACACGACGCCGTACGGTTACGCACGGTCCAGACGGCGCACCTGCCCGGCCTCTTCCAGACGGAAGACCACGCGCGAGCCGTCTTCCAGCTCTTCACACCACCGCTGCCCCGCCTGGAAGTCGAGCTGAGAATCGCGCACCGTCTCGCGCGGCAGCAGGTGCTCACCGGGAGCGACCCGACTCCGTATGTGGGAGTGATCCACGAAGCGGCCCTGCGCGTGCAACTCGGCGGCCGGGACGTCGCGCGCGCCCAGCTCAATCGCCTTCTGGAGGCCAGCGAATGGGACAACGTCACGCTGCTGGTGATTCCCTTCGCCACGGGCGGCTTTCCCTTGTTCGGCGACTCCGCCGTCCTGTACGCGGAGGCCGCGAACGCCCACCTGGACACCGTCCACATGGACTCCCCCACCGGAGCGGTCTTCGTCGACTCCCCCACCCAGCTGGCACACTTCCGCAAGCGTCTTGACCTGGCCGAGCAGGCGGCGTTGAGTCAGGAGAGTTCCCGCGACTACATCCACCGGATCCTCAAGGACTTGTAAGAGGTACTCCTCGTGCCTGAGCCGACATGGTTCAAGTCGTCATTCTCCGACGCGGGCGGGAACAACTGCATACAGGTGTGTGCGCACGCCCACGGCATAGCCCTCCGCGAAAGCACCGACCCCGAGCGGGTCATACGCATCAGCGCGAGCGCCTTTCACTCGCTGATCCGCGACAGCCGAGGGGCTTCACCCTCACCGTCATCGAAGAGCTTGAGAGGTGAGTGAGTTGGTCGACCGCAACTGGGTCAAGTCGACGTTCTCCGAGGACGGCGGCAACAACTGCCTACAGGTACGCACGCAGGTGCACGGGAACGCCCACGGCGTAGCCCTTCGCGAAAGCACCGACCCGGAACGGGTCGTACAGCTCAGCCGCCACGCTTTCCGCTCGCTGCTCCGCGACATCAGAGCCGGCGCCCGCGCCTGAGGCGTCGTACCGGCTCGCAAGAGCCGCGACTGCCGTGAGCGCCGTGGGCGACTCCGATGAAGCGGCACCCGAGCGTGAGCGCCACAAGCACGGACCAGTCGTCGGCGCTCACCCATTCGGGTGAAACCCGCCCCCGTGGGGTGTTCCGCGCCGGGCAGCGGCAATCGCTGGGGTAGCGCAGGCCTTCTCCCCCAAGGAGCGACGATGGCAGTTGAGACGTTGCGGCACGAGAGTCTGGTCCTGCAGGCCGAGCTGCTGGAGGAGTTGATGGCTCCTTCGGAGACCGCGGTGAGCGACGCTCCCCTGCCCCGACCGGAATGCGGGATCTCGCTCGGCGGCGTTCTGATCCTTTCGCCGAAGCAGCCGAAGGAGCCCCGCCGCCGTTGATCACCCAGGACCCGCCGCTCGATCACGGTGCGGCTGCCGAATGTGTGGCGCGCAGTGCCCGTGGATTTCTGCGGGGCACTGCGCGTTCCGCGTATGTGTGGGCGCATTTGAAGGGCGCGGAGGAAGCCGCCGGCGCCCCGGGCCCGGTGGCCGTGGCGGGTGGTGTGCGGCTGTTGGGGGCGGACGCCCTGGCTCCGTACGTACTGACCGGGCAGGCCGTGCCGCCGGAGGAGTCGGCCGCCGTCGAACTGGCCCTTGCGGCCCTGCCGCCCGCACGGCGGCCGACGGCCGCACCGCCCGGCGGGCCGGAGGGGCCGTGGGTACGGGCCTGGATCGACTGGGGGCTGGCCACCGTCCTGGCCCGTCTCGATCCCGGGCGCGCGAGGATCGCGGTGCCGATGCCGCAGGGGCCGCCGCCTTGTGACGCCCGCGCGTCTCGTCACGGCACCGGAATCGTGACCGGGACAGGCACCGGGCCGGACGACGGGCGTGGGGACGGCTGGGTGCGGTGGTCCCTGCGGATGGCCTCCGTCGCGTCACTCGCGCTGCCGGGACTGGACACCCCGCTTCACTACGCCGCACGCGCCAACCGCCTGGCGCTGGCGCGAGGCGCCGTCCGGGCGTTGCTGCGGGGCGACTTCCCCACCGCGGCCCGCATCACCCGGTGGCTGGCCTGGCCGGCCGCGGACGGCACCACCCTCCCCCTGGACGTGCGCTTGCTGACCGAGGACATCGCGCTGCGCGGGGGCGGCGAGCGCTGCCTGCTGGACGCGGAGTGCGCCCGTCGGCTGCTCGGGCCGGGCGGCGGCAGCCCGTGACGGCGGTCCTGGCCCGGACGGCCCACGCCATCCGCTCCCGTGCCCTGAACTGGCTGCACACGCAGCACACGCAGCACACCATGGGTGCTCTGGAGAGCGGGGTCATCGGCGACGGCGAGGCGTACAAGGCCCTGCACGAAACGGCGTTGGCCGCCTCACTGATCCTGCGCGACGGGACCGCCGGCGGCACCGAGCGCGCACTGGCCCGTGAGCTGCTGGACTTCTCCTGGCGGCAGATGAGGGAAGGCGCGCTCCTCCACGAGCGCATGCTGCGCCACCCCCTGGCCACCGACGCCCTTGAGGGGTACGGCCACTTCGCCCGGGCCGGGTACCGCAATGCCGACATGGAGCGGCTCATCCCGCACATCGCCGCCATGGGGACCGTCCGGTCCGCCGAGCACCCGCCCAGCCGCAGACTCGCCGTCGCCAACGCCCTGCGCCTCACCGGCCACGGCCACAGCGTGGACGCCGCCACCTGGCGGACGCTGACGAGGGCGACGTGGCTCGGCGGCACACCGCAGCCGTGGCACCTCGACTGGGCGACCGCCTACGCCGTCACCCACACAGTCTTCCACCTCACCGACTGGGGCGCCCACCCGGAGTGGCTGCCCGACGACCTGGCCGCGTACCTGGACCGCTGGCTGCCCGTCTGGACCGACGTCTGGGCGGAGAGCCGCCAGTGGGACCTGGTCGGCGAGCTGCTGATCGTCGACAGTTGCCTGCCCGCACCCCACGGCGACATCACCGACTGGCGGCTCCTGGCCCAAGTGCAGCACGCGGACGGTCTGGTGCCCCGCGACGGCGAACCCGTCGACGACGACCCCGCCACCCGTTTCCGCGACCACCAGCACCCCACCGTCGTGGCCGCCGTCGCCGGCACCGTCGCCCTCACCCGAGCCCTGGACAGCGCCGCCCTCCGGCCGGCCGACGGCCGCCCATGACCCGCCCCGCCGGCCCGTGGACGCTCAGCCCGGACAGCGAGGCCGGCCGCCTCCACCCCACCGCCCCGGTCCACCGGGAGCTGCGCGCCCTGCTGCTCGCGGCTCCCCGAGCCAGTACCGTCGCGGTCGGACTGCACCACAGCGGACGCCGCGCGTTCCTCGTGCGCGGCACCACCGCCCACCACGGCGGCCTGCCGGCCGACGCCGGCACCCGCTTCGAAATCGGCTCCCTCACCAAGACGTTCACCGCCCTGCTGCTGGCCGAGCAGGCGGCCCGCGGCGAACTCGGCCTCGCCGACCCCCTCGGCCGCCACCTCCCTGCCGTCCCCCGGGTACACGGCGCGGCCATCGCCCTCACCCACCTCGCGACCCACACCTCCGGGCTGCCCCGGCTCCCGCCCGGCCTGCTGCGCTCGGCCGTCCCGAGGCTGCTCACCAACCCCTACGCCGGCTTCGGCACCGATGACGTACTGCGCGCCCTGGCCCGCACCCGCCCGCGCCATGCTCCGGGAACCCGCGTGCACTACTCCAACTTCGGCGTCGGCGTGCTCGGTCACGCCCTCACGGCCGCGGCCGGGGACTCCTCGTCCGGCCCGGCACCGTCCTACGCGTCACTGCTCGCCGACCGGGTGCTCAAGCCCCTCGCGCTGCGGGACACCGACTGCGCCGCCGCCGTCCCCGCGGGCCTCACCCAGGTCACCGGCCACCGGTACGGGCGGGCCCAACCCCCGCTCGTCCTGCCGGGCCTGCCCGCCGCGGGAGCCCTGCGGTCCAGCGCGCGGGATCTGCTCACCTTCGCCGAAGCCCTGCTCGACCCGGCCTCGGCCGGCGTGCCCGCCACCCTGCGCGGCGCGCTGGCCGACGTCCGGCGCCCCCGGCTCCGCCTGCCTCGCGGTGACGGTCTGGGGCTGGTCTGGAACATCCGTCCCCGTCACGACGGTTCGCGCGTCCACCATCACTCGGGCGGCACCCCGGGCTGTACCGCCTTCGCCGGTTTCGTCCCGCGCCACGGCACGGCCCTGGTCGCCCTGGCGAACACCGCGCCCGGCCCCGGCAACACCCTCGTCCAGGCCGCGTACCACGCTCTGCTCGCGCTCCCGGCCGTTGGGGAAGGTGCGGATCCTCGGACGGCCTCCGGGTGACCATGGCCGGCCGGGAGACGCGGGGGCGACGACGTCCGGGCCGTGGGGAGAGCCCGACGGGCCATGGCCACGCCACGCCGTCGCCGGCCCCTGCCCGCGGTTCAGGCCGCGACGGCCCGTTCCGTCGACGCGATCGTCGCCGAGCCGACCACGCGGGTGCCGTCGTAGAGGACGATCGCCTGGCCGGGGGCGACGCCCCGGACGGGGGCGGTGAAGGTGACCTGGAGGACGCCGTCCACGAGCTCCGCCGTGACCGGCGTCTCGCCGCCGTGGGCGCGGAGCTGGGCGGTGTAGCGGCCGGGGCCGGTGGGGGCGGTGCCGCACCAGCGGGGCCTGATGGCGGTGAGGGCGGAGACGTCCAGTGCCTCGGCCGGGCCCACGGTGACGGTGTTGTTCACCGGGGAGATGTCGAGGACGTAGCGCGGCTTGCCGTCCGGGGCCGGGTGGCCGAGGCGGAGGCCCTTGCGCTGGCCGATGGTGAAGCCGTAGGCGCCCTCGTGGGTGCCGACCTTGGCGCCGGTCTCGTCGACGATGTCGCCCTCGGCGGTGCCGAGGCGCTTGGCCAGGAAGCCGCGGGTGTCGCCGTCGGCGATGAAGCAGATGTCGTGGCTGTCCGGCTTCTTCGCGACGGCCAGGCCGCGGCGCTCGGCCTCGGCGCGGATCTCCTCCTTGGTGGTGATCGTGTCGCCGAGGGGGAACATGGCGTGCGCGAGCTGCCGCTCGTCCAGGACGCCGAGGACGTACGACTGGTCCTTGGCCATGTCGCTGGCGCGGTGCAGCTCGCGGGTGCCGTCCTCGTTGAGCACGACCGTCGCGTAGTGGCCGGTGCAGACCGCGTCGAAGCCCAGGGCGAGCGCCTTGTCCAGCAGCGCCGCGAACTTGATCTTCTCGTTGCAGCGCAGGCAGGGGTTGGGGGTGCGGCCGGCCTCGTACTCGGCGACGAAGTCCTCGACGACGTCCTCGCGGAAGCGCTCGGCCAGGTCCCAGCAGTAGAAGGGGATGCCGATCACGTCGGCGGCGCGGCGGGCGTCGCGGGAGTCCTCGATGGTGCAGCAGCCGCGGGCGCCGGTGCGGAAGGACTGCGGGTTGGCCGACAGGGCCAGGTGCACGCCGGTCACGTCGTGGCCCGCTTCGACGGCGCGGGCCGCCGCTACGGCGGAGTCGACGCCGCCGGACATGGCGGCGAGGACGCGGAGGCGACGACCGTCGCGGGGGCCTGTGGGTGCACCGGGGAACTCAGTCATAACCCGTCCAGGGTAAGTCAGGACAGCCCGGCGCTCCGGGCCCGTGCCACGGCGGGGCCGATGGCCTCCGTCACGGCCCGTACGTCCGCCTCCGTGGAGGTGTGGCCGAGGGAGAAGCGGAGCGTGCCCCGGGCGAGCTCCGGATCGGTGCCGGTGGCCAGGACGACGTGGCTGGGCTGGGCGACGCCGGCGGTGCAGGCGGAGCCGGTGGAGCACTCGATGCCCTGGGCGTCCAGGAGCAGCAGGAGCGAGTCGCCCTCGCAGCCGGGGAACGAGAAGTGGGCGTTGGCGGGGAGGCGGCCCGCGGGGTCGGGGTCGCCACCGAGTACCGCGTCGGGGACGGTCTCCAGGACGCCGGCGATCAGCCGGTCGCGCAGCGCGCCGACCTCCCGGGCGAACTCCTCCCGGCGCTCGGCGGCCAGCGTCCCGGCGACCGCGAACGCGGCGATGGCGGGGACGTCCAGGGTGCCGGAGCGCACGTGCCGCTCCTGGCCGCCGCCGTGCAGCAGCGGGACGGGCGCCTGGCTGCGGCCGAGCAGCAGCGCGCCGACGCCGTACGGCCCGCCGATCTTGTGGCCGCTGACGGTCATGGCGGCGAGGCCGGACGCGGCGAAGTCCACGTCGAGCTGGCCGACGGCCTGGACCGCGTCGGAGTGCATCGGGATGCCGAACTCGGCCGCCACGGCGGCGAGTTCGGCGATCGGCTGGACGGTGCCGATCTCGTTGTTGGCCCACATGACGGTGATCAGCGCGACGTCGTCGGGGTCGCGGACGATCGCCTCGCGGAGCGCCTCCGGGTGCACCCTGCCGTGGACGTCCACCGGCAGATACTCGACGGTGGCGCCCTCGTGGGCGGCCAGCCAGTCGACGGCGTCGAGGACGGCGTGGTGCTCGACCGGGCTGGCGAGGACGCGGGTCCGCGCCGGGTCGGCGGCGCGCCGGGCCCAGTACAGGCCCTTGACGGCGAGGTTGTCCGCCTCCGTGCCGCCGGCGGTGAAGACGACCTCGCTGGGCCGGGCGCCGAGCGCCGCGGCGAGGGACTCGCGGGCCTCCTCGACGGTCCGCCGCGCGCGCCGGCCGGCGGCGTGCAACGACGAGGCGTTTCCGGTGGTGGCGAGCTGGGCGGTCATCGCCGCCACCGCCTCCGGGAGCATCGGAGTGGTGGCTGCGTGGTCGAGGTAGGCCATGGTGGGGACGATTCTACGAGCTGACGGGCCGGGCCGTACCCGGCGGTCGGTGCCGTGCGCGCCGGGCACGGCGGTCCCGGCCGCTCCGGAGGGGGAGCCTCCGAATAATGGCCGAAAAGCGCACGTCGGTGGGGCTTTCGCGGCGGCAGGCTCTGCTCGGGGGAGCCGCCGGGCCCGGGCATCGCGCCGGCCGCGGCGGGCCGTCCCGGTCCATCACCGCACCGCATCGCACCACGACCACACCGCACCGAGGAGAGCCGCCCGTGCCGGACACCGAGAACGTTCCCGACCCGCGCCCACAGTTGCGCCGGGCCGTCGCACAGCTGGCCGCCGTCGCCGACGCCGTACGGCCCGAGCGGCTGGCCGACCCGACCCCCTGCGCCGAATACGACGTCCGGGGGCTGCTCGGCCACATAGTCGGCGCCGCCCACGCGCTGGCGGGCGTCGCCTCCAGCGGCGGGTTCCAGGCGGGCGGCCCGCTCCCCGCGCCGGAGGTCGCCGACGACGGCTGGGCCGCCGCCGTCGCCGAGGCCGGGACGCGGCTCGCCGACGCCTGGGACGACGAGTCCCTGCTGACGTCCACGTTCGACGTGCCGTGGGGGAAGTCGCCCGGGCACTCGGTGATCAGCTTCCTGGTGCTGGAGACCGTCGTGCACAGCTGGGATCTCGACGAGGCGCTCGGCCGGCCCGTCGCGCTCGACCCGGAGCTGTCCGAGTTCGCCCTGGCGGTGGCGGAGATGCTGCCTGCCGAGGGTAAGGAGGGGGCCTTCGGCGCGGCCCGGCCGGCGCCGGAGGGGGCCGATGTGCATGTGCGGCTGGCCGCTCGGACGGGACGGCCGGTGGGGGCGGGCGAGCGCTGACGCTCCCGGGCGGTGGGTGGGGTGGGAGGCCCCGGCCCCGCCCTTTCGCCGTTTCTCGGGGGGGGGGGGGGCCCCCCCCCCCCCC
>NZ_JBPQTX010000125.1:0-18927 GCF_051386555.1 Streptomyces sp. URMC 126 | reverse complement strand
GAACAGGCCCCGCCCCGGCGGCAGCGGGCGCGGAGTAGGCGGGGCGGTCGGGGCCGGGACCTGAGGTCGGGGGATCAGGGGAAGAAGTCCTCCGCGTCCCCCTGGACGCCGCCGCCCTTGAGGACCGTGACGGCTTCGACGGTGTCGTGCCCGACGAAGTAGGAGCCCGTGTGGTGGATGGCGAAGAAGCGCCCGAGGTCGTCCAGGACCAGGATGTTGCCGTCCTCGGTCATGAAACCCACGGGGAACACGCGCCGCCGCAGTCCCTCGCCGAGCTCGACGATGTCCTCGCCGTCGTATGCGTAGGCGATCGACGGGTCGAAGCAGGTCACGATGGACGGGTAGGTCTCGACCGGCAGTTCCAGCAGCCCGTACGAGTGCAGGAAGGGCTCCACCAGGGCGTGGGGCTCCAGGGGGTGGCCCTGACCGGCCAGTTGCTCCTTCCTGCGGTCGATGGCCTCGGTGGCGAGGAAGCCGATGTCGCGGGCCGGGTGCCAGCCGTGGCCGGTGAGCCACTTCTCGACGGAGTGGGAGTACCGGGTGGGGCGCGGGTCTTCCTGTCGCATGGGAGCAGTCTGCCGTTCGTGACGGGGAGGGGACGGCGCCGGGGGCGTGCGCTCGGCCGATGCGGATGCCGATGCCGATGCCGTGGCTCAGGTCGTGAAGTACGGGCTCGCGTCCGGCGGCAGGGTGCCGGCGAGGCGGGTGGGTCCGCTCGGCCGGTCCGGTGTGGAGGGCGTCCAGGGCGACCGGCAGGAGATGCGGCACGCTGACGCCCTGCCGGAGCGGCCGGCCCGGCTCCTCGGCGGTGAGAGTGCCGATCGGACGGCGGCGCGGGGCGTGGCGTCCGGTGGTGGATCGCCCCGGGCCCGGGCTTCGAGCTGCTCCAGGGAGCGGGTGCGGTCGGGGGGCTTCGGTGAGGGGTGGGCATCGGGAGCTCCGGTACGTCGGGAGGGTGCGCGGTCGTCCGCCTCAGGTCACGGCCGGTGCGGCGGGAGCGACCAGGCGTCGGTGAGCACGCCTCGGCGCCGGTTGGCGAGCGCCTGCCGTACGCCCGTGCCGAGGTAGTACGGGCCGGAGTGGTGGAGGGCGAAGAAGCGGTCGGTCTCGTCGACGAGGAGGACCGTCCCCTCGTACGTCTCGAATCCCACGGGGAACAGGCGCTGTCCCAGGTGGGCCGCGAGCTCCGCGACGTCCTCGGCGATCTCGACCCAGCCGCCGTGCGGTTCGAGGACCAGCCGGACGCTGTCGGTCAGGGGCAGCTCCAGGCCGCCGTACGTCCGGAGGAACGTCTCCGCGGTCCTCGTCGGGGTCAGGCGCGCGCCTTGGTCACGGAAGTCCCGGACGCGCTCGGCGACGCGGTCGGCGAGCGCGTCGCCGATGTCGCGTCCGGGGTACCAGCCGTGGGCGGTGAGCCACGCTTCGGTCTCGTCGGGCTCGGGAGACCGGTGCTGCGGCTCGTCGCCGCCGGCCGGTCGCCTCGCCGTCATGGCTCCGCCCTTGTCGGCACGGCGGCTTCGCCCCCCGCCGTGCTCAGGCGCTCGGGACCGGGGCGGCGCCGGCCGTCGGCCGGTCCGCGGGGCCGAGCGGGCGCTGGCCCGCGTAGCCGGACAGTTCGCCGAGGGCCCCGGCGAGGCCGTCCCCCTTCTCCAGCACCGTGCGGGCCTCCGCCGTCAGCCGTACGCCGATGCCCTCGGCGCCCTGTCGGCCGGCGGAGACCGCGCAGGTCACCCCGGGGTGCGGGCGCTTGCCGGAGATGCCGGGCAGCAGCTCGACCACCTTCTCGGCCGCCCCGAGCGGGATCGACCCGATCGCCTCCCGGACGTCCTGAAGCAGCCGTTCCGCGATGTCGTCCAGGGAGCCCGCCGCGAGGCGGAAGGTTTCCTCCAGCCGGACGGGCCCGTGCCCGCGCAGGCCGACGACGCGGAAGCGCACGGCCCGGGTCGCGAGCAGGCCGTGCCGGTGCAGGACATAGACGAGCACCATGGCCGTCTTGACCAGGTCGGCCACCACGTCCTCGTCCGGCAGCCGCCCCAGCGGCCACTGGTGCGCGGCGGCGGTGACGCGGCGCGGCGCGCGTCCCTCGGCGAGGGCGGTCAGGCCCTCCTCCACGGACTCCCCGAGGACCCACCAGCCGCCGGTGTCGGCCGCGAACAGCCGCCCCCGCTCGTCGACGAGCAGCGGGGTGTCCGCGTCCGTGGCGCCCAGCGGGAACAGCCGCGCCCCGATCTCCCGGCCGAAGTCGGCCGCGGCGCGGACGGTGAACCGGGCCCGCGCCGGATCGACGACGCACCCGCGCGCGGCCACCTCGGCCCCCGGCCCGGCGGGGCGCACGGTCAGGCCGTGGAACGAGCGGAGGGCGCTCTCCGCCGCCGGGAAGGGCTCCCAGGACGCGGTGCCGTCCGGCGAGACGGTGCCGACCGCCGTCAGCATGCCGTGCAGGGCGTTGTACCCGGCGTCCCGGTCGGGGGACCAGCCCGCGGCGATCAGGGCCTCGCGGCCTCTTCCGCTCATGGGCGACTGATCCCCACGCCCAGGCGGTCGAGGAGGGCCGTGCACGAACGGCAGGGCAAGGTGATCTCCCCGTGCTCCGGGTCGCCCTCCTCACGGATCTTCCGCGACAGGACCAGCGCTCCGGCGAAGTGCGGCGCCCCTTCGTCGAGGGTGGTGCTCCGGCCGTCGCCGCGGCTCTCGTCCAGCCCCCAGAACTGGTCGGAGATCAGGGCGGATTCGGCGCAGTAGCCGATGTAGGGCTCGCGGAGTTCGGCGGGCAGGGTGTCGAAGAAGTGCCGTACGGCCGGGTGGAGATTCGGGGTGCCCGGGCCGGACAGATTGGTCATGCTGAAAATCTTGCCCTGCACGAGCAGGCTCGCGGCCACGCCCGGTACGGTCTCGTCAGCTGTCACTGGGCATCTCCGTGAGGTCGAAGTGGTCCCCCATGAAGAGGCAGGCGAACGCTTCGTACCTGTTCTTGCCCAGGTAGTAGTCACCGCTCCAATGGGTGAGGAAGAACCGGCCCGACGGGTCGATGAGCGCGAGCGCGAACTCGGACCTGTCGAAGGCCACCGGGAAGAGCGGCCGCTCCACCCATTCGGAGAGTTCGGCGATGGACTCGGCGGAATTCTCGTCGAAGTACCGGACGGTGAAGGCGATGCCGTTCCTGGTTTCCGGTGCGTCGGGGTGGCTGACCTCCAGAAAGGCGAACTCCCGGACGAATTCGACGGCCGCCGGGAAGGGCGTCACCTCGTAGCCGTTGGCCGCCAGGGCGGCGGCGGTCCGGTCGACCAGGTCCAGCGCCTCCCGGCCCGCGTCACGCCCGGGCGTCCATCCCGCGCCGCGCAGCCGGGCGTCGACCTCCTCGGGCGTGATTCTGAACCGCATCGGACTTCCCTCTCCCTTCGCTCCGGTCATCCTACTTGTGGACCCTCACCCCGATGGCGGGCAGCACATGCCTGCAGGAGTCGCAGGCCGGATAGTGCGCGCCGTGGTCCAGTTGCTTTCCGCTCGTCTGGTCCCACGCCTTGACGACGACGCGGGTGTCGATCACGGCACCGTCGAGCGCCTTTTTGACATCGTCCGCGGTCCGTATCGCGGTTCCGGTGGGATCGAGCTGGTGCAGCCGGTCGGAAAGCAGGGCGACCTCGGCGCACCTGCCGTGCCCCACACCGACCTTGTGGCCGTCGTCCTTGACCTTCTGGTAAAGGGCGGCGACCGCCGGATGGGTTTTGGGCGCGTATTTCCGGGCGTGCTCCGCCTTTTGTTCTTCCGTGGCGTTCTTGCCGACCTTCGGAGCCTGGAGACTGCTGTGGCTGGTGACGACGCCGTTGTGCAGCAGGGCCCCTGCGCAGCCCTGCTTCATACGTGACTTGTCCTGAGGAAGCTCCTGGCCGGGTTCCCCGCGGGCGTTCTTCGCGTCGTCGGCCAGTTGCCTCGCCTCGCGGCCCAGGACCTGCTCCTGCTGTGCCAGGTCCAGGTGGGACACGTCGAGGGCGTCCCGGCTGTGGTACCGGTTGTCGCCCGCGGTCTTCCCCAGCCCCGCGGGCTGCGGGTCGATGCGCCGGCCCTGGGGACCGTCGTCGTCGGAACCGTCGCCGTGTCCCCCGGAGCCTCCGGAGCCCCCTGAGCCACTGCCTCCCTTGCCTCCGTGCCCTCCGCCCGCGCCGCCGGAGCCGCCGGAGCCGTCCGCCGGTTTCTGGTCGGGGCGACGGTTCTTGACGCCGTCCATGTCCTCTTGGACGTGTTTGTCGTGCTTCTTCTGGGCCTTGCCGGCCTCAGCCAGGCCCTCGCCGACGTCGTCGAGGTGCTTTCTGAGCTGACCGTGGGCGTCGCCGAGGGACTTCATCGCCTTCTCGGTGACCTCTTCGATGGCCTTGGCGAGCGAACCGCGGCCGCGGGTGCGGCCGAAGTGGTGGCGGGAGGTGCGGAGGTGGTGCCCGCCCTTCTCGTGGAGGTGCCGGGAGTGGTCGTGCACCTTGCCCGTGAAGGTGTTGTGCTCGTGCTCGTCGAAGACGAGGTCGCCGTTTCCGCCGCCCCCGCCGCCGGCACCGGCCAGCACGAGACCGCCCCCGGCGCCCCCCGCACCTCCCGCGCTCGCGATCCTCAGGTTGTCCTTGCCGGCCTGGAGCGTCTGTTTGAGGTCGACGCCGTCCTGCGCGCCGAGGCCGTCGGAGACGACCTGGACGACCAGGTCCTGCGTCATCGAGTCCAGGGCCGCGAACACCGGGCCCGTCACCACGGACATCACTTCCTGGACGGCGGCCTCGGCGGCCCCCTTCAGGATGCGCTTCACGACCGTACGCGTGACCGCGACCCCGCCCAGCGCCCCGAGCTCCGAAAGTCCCAGGGTGAACGGCGCGGCGGCCTGGGCGGTCGCCACCTCGGCGGCCAGGATGCCCAGTTGGACGATGGCCGCCCCCTTGGCGCCCGCGACGACGACCGCCGCCGCGTCCAGCCCGCCGGCCAGCAGCCGGCCGGCCTCGGCGAGGTTGTGCAGGTGCTTGCCGTTGAGCTTGCGGACGTGGGCCTCGATGGCCTCCGTCATCTCGCCGCGGTTGGTGGAGACGAGCCTGTTGAGGGCGACGTTGGAGTCGCCCCGGCCCTTGTCCACGTCGGTCGCGAAGCTCCGCAGCGACTTGGCCATGTCGCGGTAGTCGTCCTCGTCGACGTTCGGCCAGTTGACGCCGATCAGGTCGAGCACGAAGGCCAATTTGTCCGGTAGGACGACTCCCATCTCTGTTCCCCCGTCAAAACCCTGTCAAGAAGTCAGCCTCTCGACCATAGGCAAGAAGCCGGTGCCGCTCAATTTCATCGCCCGTGGCGGACCGCACACCGCCGCCCGGCCCCACGGGACTTGCCGCAAGCCCCGGTGACGCGCGCCCGGCGGCCGGTAGCCTGGCCGCGGGCCCGGAGGCGTGGGCCCGCGGCGTTTCGTCATCCGTGCGGAAAGGAACTCCCCTGATGGCCACCCAGCGTGAGACGGAAGAGCTGTACGCCATGGACATCTCCGGCGTGGAATGGCTCAGCGCTCCCGACACCCCCACCAAGGAGCGGGTCGAGATCGCGTACCTCCCGGGCGGAGCCGTCGCCATGCGCAACTCCGAGGATCCGGACACGGTGCTGCGGTACACGGCGAGTGAGTGGCGGGCGTTCGTGCTGGGGGTGCGGGACGGCGAGTTCGACATCACCTGATACGCCCGTGGCCTCTGCCGCTTCCCTCGGGAAGCGGCAGAGGCCACAGCGCGCTCAGATCAGGAACCGTCCCGCGGCGTCCGCGGCGGGTGCGGAGGCTGAACCGGCGTGGTCCCACCGTAGGGACCGACCATGGCGGCCGCCTGCCCCTGCTGCTGCCGCTTACGCGCCTCGGCCTTGCGCCGGCTCCGGCGCACCATCAGCGCCAGCAGCACCGCACCGGGCACGGCGATGGCCGCGGCCCCACCGATGAACCACGGCAGATTGTCGTCCTTGCCCTTACCCTTGTCTTTTTTGCCGGTCGCGCCCGCGGGTTCGTGGGTCACGGGGGCGGTCGGGGCCGCGCTCTTCGCAGAATTCTTGTCGTCCGCGGCGGCCAGCAAGGGGTTGACGTCCGGGGGGCCGGGGTCGCCCTTGTTCTCCAGCACGTTCAGGCGCGGGCGGATCATTCCGTAGCCGACGTATTCGCTGGGCACCTTGCCGTCTGAGGGCTTACCGGCCGTCTCGATGAGGACGCGCAGGACCTGATTGCCCGTCCAGTCGGGATGCAGAGACCAGATAAGAGCCGCGCTCCCGGAGGTGATGGCTGCCGCCTGACTGGTGCCCCTGCCACGGCAGTAACCGGTCTTCCCGTCGCACACCGTAGGAATATCGATGCCAGGGGCGGCCAGAGCCACCTGCGAGCCATGCGTCGAGAACTTCGTCATGCGCAGATGTGTGTCGACAGCGCTGACGGCTGCAACACCACGTATGGCCGCCGGATACTCGACCGAATTGGTTTTACTTCCGTCGTTCCCCGAGGATGCGATCAGGAGCTTCCCCTTTTTGATCGCGTAGTCCACGGCACTCTGAACTTGCGCCTTGCGCTTGTCATCCGTCTCGGCCGCATAAACACCGATGGACATGCTGATGATCTTGGCGTCGCTGTCAGCCGCGTATCTGATGGCGTGCGCGAGAGCCTCGGCACCGCCGAGCCCGGAGGTCACTTTCACGGGCAAGATGCGGGCGTCCGGGGCAAGCCCCTTGACCTGCATGTCATCTTGCGGATCACCAGCGATGAGCGTCGACATGGCGGTGCCGTGCGCTTCAATGGCTTCGCGAGCGTCCTTTCCCTCCTCCCTGAGCACGAAGCTCCTCCCAGGAAGGACTTTCCCTCGCAGCTCCGGCTGGGAAGGGCGCACCCCGCCGTCCAGCACCGCGACGGTGACGCCCTTTCCCGTGGCCTTCTCCCACATGCGCTCGGCCTGCATCGTCTTCAGATACCACTGTCCCTCGCGGACGGTGCCCGCATGCGCGGAGGGGGCGGACACGCCGCCGAAGGCGAGCAGCGAACTCAGGGCGGACGCCAAAACCAGCGCCCGGCCGGGAGCGCCCGTAATCATCGTCTTCTTCATGTGTTCCCTGCTCACCCGTCCCATGCGTTCCTGGACCTACCGAATAACCGGAGGGATATTACCGGCCTCTCCGGTGTCCCAGGTCTCCTCATCCTCCGTCAAGTAGCCGCGCGCCGCGCGCTCTTGACCATTCTTGGGGCTTGGACACCCCGCCCGGCCACACGCCCTCGGACGGCGAATTCGATATGGTCTGAGACGCCTGTGGCCCTTGCCATCTCCCTCGGGAGACGGCAAGGGCCACGGCGCGCGTCGCGCACTCGCTCAGGTCAGGAACCGTCCTGCGGCGGGTACGGGGGCTGGACCGGCGTGGTCCCACCGTAGGGACCGGCCATGGCGGCCGCCTGCGCCTGCTGCTGCCGCTTACGCGCCTCGGCCTTGCGCCGACTCCGGCGCACCATCAGCGCGAGCAGCACCGCACCGGGCACGGCGATGGCCGCGGCCCCGCCGATGAACCACGGCAGATTGTCGTCCTCGCCGCCCTTACCCTTGTCTTTTTTGCCGGTCGCGCCCGCGGGTTCGTGGGTCACGGGGGCGGTCGGGACCGCGCTCTTCGCAGAGTTCTTGTCGTCCGCGGCGGCCAGCAAGGGGTTGACGTCCGGGGGGCCGGGGTCGCCCTTGTTCTCCAGCACGTTCAGGCGCGGGCGGATCGTACCGTAACCGATGTAATCGCTCGGGATCTTGCCATAAGTCGGCTTTCCGGCAGTCTCGATGAGGACACGCAGTACCTGGTTGCCGGTCCACTTCGGGTGGAGTGACCAAATGAGGGCGGCGCTGGCCGAGGCGATGGCCGAGGCGTGGCTGGTGCCTTCACCGTGACAGTACCCCGGCGGCTTGTCGCACACCGTGGGAATATCCACTCCGGGCGCGGCGAGCGCCACCTGTGGGCCGTGCGTGGAGAACTTGGCCATTTTCATCCGGGAGTCGACAGCGCTGATCGCCACGACACCGCGCGTCGCCGCCGGGTAGGAGGCCAGGTTGGTCTCGCGCCCGTCATTCCCCGACGAAGCGAAAATAAGTTTTCCCCGCTTGTTGGCGTAATCCACGGCGCCCTGGACCAACGCCTTGTATTTGCCGTCGGCCGTGTCCGCGGTGCGGCCAATGGACACATTAATGATCTTGGCGTCGCTGTCGGCCGCGTACCTGATCGCCTTGGCGAAAGACTCCGCGGTGACGATACCGGTCCTCACCTTGACCGGAAGGATTCGAGCGCCCGGTGCGAGGCCTTTGATCCCTTGACCGTCGGGGCTGCCACCCGCGATGAGGGCCGCCATGGTCGTCCCATGCGCCTCGGCGGCCTCGTTGTCCCCCGTGCCGCCTCCGCCACCGGCGAAGTCCTTTCCCGGCAGGACTTTCCCTCTCAGGTCCGGGTGAGAAGCGCGGACGCCACCGTCCACGACGGCCACGGTGACGCCTTCGCCCGTGGTCTTCTCCCACATGCGCTCGGCTTGCAGTGTCTCGAGGTACCACTGCCCATCACTCACGGGGGCGGCTAGTGCCGAGGGAGCGGTGGGCCCGCAGACGGCGAGCAGAGAACCCAGGACGGACGCCACAACCAGTACTCGGCGGCAAGCGCCCGTCGTCTTCATCGTGTTCACGTGTTCTCTGCTCACCATCCGGCATCGCGTACGAGGTATTACTGGATCACCGGGGGGACATTGCCGGTCCCGCCCGTGGTCCATGTTTCCTCATCCTCTGTCAGGTAACCGGACCCTCGGGACCGTTCGCGTTCCTTCTCCGGCTTGCGGTCCGTCGCTCCGATGACGTTTCCACCCCGGACCAGCCCACTGCCACCGGGAGTGAACTCTCGACGCGCTCCTTGCGCACCGGAAGGCGCCTTCACCACACCGCCAGGTTGTGTAGCCAGCCGCCTACCGGTATTCCCGGTGCTCGGGGACGAAGGGCCTGCGCCCACAGTCCCCGGCATGCCCATCATTCCACGACCCATTTGTTGGGGATCGCCGCCGATGACCGTTCCACGGGGCAATCCTCGGCCGGTTCCGCTTCCGGGGCCGACGGAGGGAGTTCCCCCGATGATCCCCGTGTCGACTCGCGGCACCGGGGGGACTCTGCCTCCCCCTGGTATCCCGATACGGCCGGGATCCATGGCCGGCCTTCCCGGCCGTCCTGCCTTCGTCGGCTCGATCGGTGGGGCTCCGGGCCCGCTGGGGACCACAGGGCCGGTGCGGCCGTGACGCGGCAGCCCCGGCGCCGTAGGCGGCATCGGCAGCTGCGGCGTCGGCGGCCCGGGTCGTGCGGGGTCCGACGGAGTGGGCGTTCCGCTGGGAGGGACCTCCGGCGCCGGCGCCGGAGGCGCCGCGGGCCCACTGTCGATCCGAGTGCCGTTGTCGCCCTGCCCGTTGTCCGAGCCTTCATGGCCTCCCGGTACGTGCACCGGCCCTGTCCCGGTGTCCCCGTGCCCCGGTGGCGGCACGTGCCCGCCCGACGTGTCCGGGAAAGCGGCACCGGGCACATGGGAAACCGAGCCGCTTCCACCCCCGGTTCCGGTCCCCGCACCCGCGTTGCCGTACGGCGTACCGGTCGAACCCACCCCGGAGCCACCCCCCGTGGAACCGGACGATCCGCCCCATGCGACCTCGGTCCCGGTCCCCCGAGTGCTCTGAGCGGGCATCGGCGGGAGCTCCGGCATCTCGAGCTTCGCGATGTCGTCAGCGCCCGTCTTGCAGAACGACGCCGCCTGTTTGGCCTCATCGAGGATCTGGCTCTTGAGGCCCTGCATGGTCTCGAGGCGCGCCTTCTCCTTGTCGGCGTCGGCGTAGCACATCTCCATCGAACCCGCCGGAGGAGTCGGCATGCTGTTCACGACTTTTGTGATCTGGCCGCCGGCATGGGTCATATGCTCGCCGGTGACACCGGCGACATGCGCCAACTTGATGACCTGCTTCGCGAAGGAATCAGCCCACTCGTGGAAAGCGGTGCCCCCCTCGCCCTTCCACACCGTACGCGTGGCGTGCGCTTTGAGCGCGTCACCGATCTTTTCCAGTTCCTCTTTGGCCTTGGTCAACGCAGCGCCCTTGGCGGAGAGCTCCTCGCCCTTCGCCCCTTGGAACGCGGCATAGATGGCCTCGAAGCTCATCGTCTCGACTGGCCTGCTCACACCACATCACCTACTGCCATGATGCGTTCTCCCCCCGTTCTACTTCGCGCCGGTGTCGGAGGATTCCCGCTCCCCGCCCTTGCCAGGGTCGCCGACCGGAGTGCCGGCCCCCTGCTGATGCTTCCTCTTCCACTCCTCTTGCAGCTTTTGCTGCTGCTCCCAATTTTCTCGGGAACGTTTCTGGATGGCGCTCAGGCGTTCGGCGTGTTCCCGGTCGACGTTCTTGTATCCGCGGTCGGCCATGTCGACGGCGATGCCCATGGCTTCGAGCTGGTCGCCCAGCATGCGGGAGAGCAGCTCCAAGCGCCGGTGCACGCTGTCGTACTCCTCGGACAGCCGTACCGCGTCTTCCAGCTTTCCGTACGCTTCCTTGCTCACCGCCTGGTGTGCGATCTGCTTGTGCGAAGCGGCGGATTTGTCGAGATCGTCGAGCAGGCGATCGACCCGCCTCTTGAAGTCCTGGAGGTCGTCGCCTACGTCCAGATCCGACGGTTTGTCTCCCGCCCCCATGCGGCAGCTCCCTGGTCCTCAATGCCCTGACCGGCAGGTCAGGCGAGTTTCACGAAAAACGCCCGTGGGCGCGGTCTGCGGTTTGCCGCATCCGCGCCCACGGACGGAGAACGAGTGCGCGGACGCGCCTCAGTGGCCGAAGCGGGCCGCCTGGCGGCGGTCGTTGCTGCCGTAGCCCTCGACGGCCTCGTTCAGCTTGGTCGCGATCTGCAGGAGGGTCTGGTGCATGTCCTTGACGCTGGCGTCCCAGCCCTGGTGGCGGGCGTGGAAGGCCTCGCGGGTCTCACCGTCCCAGTGGCTGACGACGTTCTTGACGCGCGCGTCCAGCGACTCCAGCTGGGAGTGGATGGTGTTGGCGGTCGACTTCACCTGGTTCGCGGCCTGGGTGACGGCGGAGTACGTGATCTCCATGAGTGCTCTTCTCCTGACGGATCGGGTGCCGGTGCCTGACGCGGTGGGCCGGTCAGGAGACCTGGAAGCGGCCCAGCACGCCGGAGGCGCCGCCCTCGCCGATGCCCTTGAAGCTGTTGAGACGCTCGGCCTCTTCCTGGCTGAAGCCCTGGCGGCTGGCCTCCATGGCTTCCTTGGTGAAGGCCAGGAGTTCCTTGAGCTTGCGGACGTCTTCGTTCACGCGCGACTGCAGGCCGTGGTAGGCCCGGGCGGCGTCGCCCTTCCACACGCCCTCGACCGCGTGCACCACACCGGTGAGGCTGTTGATCTTCGCTTCGAGCGTGTCGTGCATGTGCCCGAGGTCCGTGATCAGGGAATTGAGATTCCCGTCGTCAAGCCGAAGCTTGTCGCCCATTGTGCACCTACCCCCCATGAATCGGATGTTTTGGCGGAGCCGTTCGCGCGACTCCCCTTTGCATCGGACCGAAGTTGTCGGCTGCCACTCTAGCCACTCGTACGATGGCGTCCAACCGGTATGCCGTTGACGTGAGTTCGCGCACGTGTGGCGGTCATTGGTCCAGACATCAACGACGTCGTCGTCGGCGATCCCGTAGCGCCACCGCCGTTCCGGTGACGGCCGCGATCAGGACTCCCGCCGTTATCAGGGCGTAGGTCGCGAGGCGTTCGTCCCGTTCACGTGGTGTCTCGCCGATGGTGAGCGGGGCCGCTTTCGGTACGGCCCGGCCGGCGGAGACGGCGCGGTCCGGCACTGGGGCGTCGAGGGGGCGGTCGTCCTCGGTCAGGGCGCGCACGGGATCCGCCACGCCCCATCCGACGAAGTCGTCACGGCCCTTGACGGCCCTTTCCGCGGTCTGCTCGATCTGCGCCACGACCTGATGCTGTTTCCAGTTCGGGTGTTTCGCGCGGAGGAGCGCCGCGATTCCGGCTACGTACGGCGCGGAGAAACTCGTACCGCTGTCCACGCATTGACCGCCCTTCGGAACGGTGGAGACCATTTCCACGCCCGGGGCGGCCACGCCGACGAAATCGCCGGACTGGGAAAAGGAAGCGCGTTCGTTGTTGCGGTCGGAGGCGGCCACGGCCAGCACTCCCGGATATGCGGCGGGGTAGGTTCTCTTGACCTTTCCCTGAAGTCCGTCGTTGCCGGCCGAGGCGACCACGACGATGTCTTCGTTCAGGGCCTCCCGGACAGCCTGGGCGAGATCCGAGTCGGCGTGCAGCGGTTTCGCGGTGTCCTGCGAGATGTTGATGACGCGGGCGTGCCGGCGGATCGCGTGGCGGATGGCGGTGGCCAGCGTCCGTTCCGTGCCGGTGCCCTTCTCGTCGTTCTGCCGGATCGGAATGATCGTGGCCTCGGGGGCGAGGCCGACGAAGCCCGTTCCCTCGCGCGGGCGGGCGGCGATGATGCCCGCCACCTTGGTGCCGTGGCCGACGAGGTCGGTGGTGCCGTCGGTGCGGACGCCCTTCTCCTGCGGCGCGTTCTTGTCCTTCGGCAGCAGGTCGAGACCCGCCGAGCGGTCGACGGCCGGGGTGAGCTGCGGGTTGTCGATGTCGACACCGGTGTCGATGACGGCCACCCGGACGCCCTTGCCCTTGGTGTCCTGCCAGAGCCGGTCGAAGACGACCCGCTGGAGGGCCCACGGCATGCCCGATATCTGCTGCTTCATCGGGAAGGTGCACTCGCCGTTGCCGTTCAGCGTCAGCGCGGCCGGTTCCCCGGCGCGTGGTGCGGCCGCCGCCGGGCCCGTGCCCGACGCCGCCAGCACCGCGGTCAGGGCCGCCAGCGGCAGTGCGAGCGCTCTCGGCGTCGTCATCGCGCGATCCCCCCTCACGAGCTCTGCGGCTGGCCGGCGCTGTTGACGTCCAGCCGGGGGCCCTTGGGCAGGAAGGCGGACCAGTTGTCCGGCACCGGCACCGGCTTGACCGCCTTGTAGCCGAGCCGGATCTGCGCCTCGTTGGCCTGGGCGGCCCGCTCCTCCGGCGTCTTGGGCTTGTCGTCCTCGCCGATGCCCGACCGGCCCGCGCTGCTGTCGTTGTTGGTCTGCACGGCGTACCGCAGCCCGGTGTCGGTGACCAGGAACAGCGAACCGACGCTCGTGGACGAGCCGTTGATCTGACGGTAGAGCAGGCCGCTGCCCGGGGTGACGTAGGCGCTGGTGGCGCCGTCCACGATCTCGACGGGGTAGTTGGGGCCGGCCCAGGTGGTGAGCCGGGGAACGCCCTTGCCGTCCACGCCGTGCATCACGTTGCAGACCGTGCGGACGCCGGTGCCGACGTCGTTGACCTGGGTGGGGACGAGCCCGGGCCAGCCGTACTCGCCGTAGAACCAGTCGGGGGACGAGGTGAAGGACTGCGGGCCGACTTCCTCCGCCCGTGCGTTCTGGTGCAGCACCACCGCCTCGGGGCTGGTGAGCAGCAGCCGGGCGACCAGGTCGGAGACGGGCGCCACGCGGCCCGGCAGCACCACGTAGTGCTGCATGCCCTTGCCGGCCACGGCGCGGATGACGGTGCCGACCCGGTTCAGGCGCGGGTCGAGGCTGCTCACGCCCGCCGGTGCGCCGATGCGCCCGGGGAGCCGGGGGAAGGTGATGGGCGTGCCCTCGTGCAGGGTGGCCAGCCACTCCTTGTCGACCTTCTGCGGGCGTGCGCCCTCGCTGAACAGGGAGCGGCGCAGCACCTGGTCGCGGGGGGACGGGTGGTCGCCGTCGGGGAGGCCGACGAGGTGCTTGGTGCCGCCCGGGTCGACCAGGTAGCGGTCGCCGGTGGGCCCCTCCACGTACAGCGCCTGGCCGTCGCGCAGCTTCCGGGGGCCGCCGACCTTGGCGGCGTCGCGGTCGGCGAGGAGGAACACGGCCTTCTGCACCGTCCTGCCGCCGCTGCCGGGCTGTTCGCAGACGGCCCAGCTCTTCTCCTTGCCCGCGTCCTTGGCGTCGGGCAGCCGGTCGGGGGCGTACGGGATGCCGAGCGTGGGGCCGCGCTGTATCTTCCCGTTGTCGAGCTCGGACTCCTCGACCTTTATCACCGACGACTTCTCCGGCTTGAGCAGCAGCTTCGCGGAGGAGAAGTTGAGCACCGGGTGCAGCCGCTTGGTGTCCTTCGTCTTGAGGACGACGTACCGGGTGGTCGACTTGCTGCCCACGATGACGTGCGCCCCGGGCTCGGACCAGCCGGCCGGCGCCTTGGGCTTGAAGATGCCCCAGGCGCCGAAGCCCGCCAGGACGAGGGCTCCGACGACGATTCCGGGCAGTACGGCGCGCACCGGGCGCGGCGCCGCCTCGTCCGTTCCCGCCGTCGAGGGTTGCAGGAACGCGGCGACCACGCGCTTGCGCGCGAAGGTGTAGGCGTTGAGCTCGTCCCGCCGTGTTGCCATGTGCCGAAGTTCTCCCCCCGTCGCCGGGCTCCGTCCGGGGCCCGCCGCCGGGCCGGCCGCCGGAACCGGCCGGGCCCGCTGGTCGGACCTGCCCTCGGTCCGCGTTGTCAGACCGGCCCCCTACTATGCCTGTTGACGCTCCGGTTCCGCCGTCCGGGTGCGGTCACCGCGCGGGTACGGGCCCGCGGCGGCCGCGTCGCGCCCGCTCCGGCGCCGAATCCGGAGTGCGGTTCCAGGGCGGTCCGGCGAGTGCGAGTCCGACGAGTGTGAGGGGGGTGCGCGGGTATGGCGTCCGCGGCGCGATCGGCGCAGGCCACGGTGGTGCGCCGGCGGTCCGGGCCGGGCCGGCTGGGCCCGGTGCGGCTGCAGCAGCTCGTGCTGCTGGAAGTGGCCGCGGCCCTGGTGCTCGTGGGGTACGCCGTCGACCCGCTGCTGGCCGCGCCCGCCGGCGGGGTGGCCGTCGTCCTGGCGGCCCTGGCGCTCGCGCGGCGGCGGCAGCGGCCGGTGCCGGAGTGGCTGGGCGCCGTCCTCGCCCTCCGCCGCCGTACGCGCGGTGCCGCCGGTGCGGCGGTCACCGAGGTGGCGCCCGCCCTGGCCCCGCTCGTGGAGTGCGAACCGGCGCTGCGGGTGGAGTCGTTCACGGACCGGGAGGGCCGGAGCATAGGCGTGGTGGGCGACGGGACGTTCGTGACCGTCGTCCTCCGGATCGAGACGGTGGACGAGCCGCTGCGTCCGCACCGGGTGGAGAAGGCGCTTCCGCTGGGCCTGTTGCGTGACGCGCTGGACACGGCGGACGTACGGCTGGAGTCGGTGCAGGTGGTGCAGAGCACGCTGCCCTCGCCCGCCCCGCACCTGCCCGCCGAGTCCCTCGCCGCGCGCAACTACGCGCCGTTGCAAGCGCTGACGGGCGCGCCGGCGGTCCGGATGACGTGGGTGGCGCTCAAGCTGGATCCTGAGCTGTGCCCGGAGGCCGTCGCGGCCCGGGGCGGCGGCGTCCGGGGAGCCCGGCGGTGTGCGCTGCGCGCGGCGGACCAGCTGACGAGCCGGCTGCGGAGCGCGGGCTTCCGGTCGGTCCTGCTGTCGGAGGACGATCTGGAGTCGGCCCTGTCGACCGCCGCGAACGTCAACCCGGCGGCCACCGCGCAGGCGAGCCGTTCCGGCACGGGGGCCCGGCGGACCGCCGAGACGTCCCGGACGTGGCGGTGCGACGACCGCTGGCACACCTCCTACTGGGTCGGCCGCTGGCCCCAGTTGGGCGCCGGCGCGGCGTCCCTGCCGCAGCTGGCGGCGTTGCTGACGTCGCTCCCCGCGCTGTCGACGACGCTGAGCCTGACGCTCGGCCGCGGGGGCGCCCGGGGCGGCGGGCTCGTGCCGACGGTGACGGGGCACATACGGGTGTGCGGACGCAGCGCGGACGAACTGGGCGACGTCCGGCGCGAGCTGGAGCGGACGGCGCGCGGGGTGAAGGTCGGGCTCGTCCGGCTGGATCACGAGCAGGTGCCGGGCGTGCTCGCCACGCTGCCGCTGGGAGGGACGCGCTGATGGGCCTGTTGTCGAGAACCGCGCGGGCGCGCCGCGCCGCGCCCCCGCCCTCTCCGCCCGGACAGTCCGCGCAGCCCTCGGGCCCCTCAGGGGCATCAGGGCCGCCGGGACGCCGGACGGCCTCCGGCTTCGGGCTGCTCGGCCCCCGGCGCGAACGGCACGAGCTGGAGCCCGAGCGGTTCGCCGAACTGGGCCTGCCCGTGGGTGACGACGGCGTCGTCATCGGTACGGACGCCCAGGGCGCCCCGGCCGTGCTGGGGCTGGTCCGGCCGGCCGCCTTCGACGTGGTCCTCGTGGGCGGCGCGTGGACGGCGCAGGTCATCGCGTTGCGCGCGGTCGGCATGGGCGCCCGGGTCGCCGTGGAGAGCGGACGCCAGCGGCTGTGGACGGCGCCGGCACAGGCCGCCAACGCCGGCGGGCAGTCCATCACGCTGCACGACGTGGGCCGCGTCCCGCCGCAGGGCGCCTCCGTGCTGAGCCCCGTCCTGATCGTCCGCGACTGCGGCATACGTCCGCCCCTCGGCCGCGTCCGCTCCGCGCCCTGGCAGCCGGTGCTGACACTCCTCCCCTACCCCGGCCCCACGACCGCGCGCCTGATGTCCCAGGCGGACCTCGTCGGCGTCCAGCGGGTCGCCCCCGAGGAGGCCGTCGAGATCGGCCGGACCATGAGCCTGCCCCGGGAGGACGTGGAGGCCCTCTCCACCCTCCCCGACGGCGTCACCCTGTGGTGCACCCGGACGTCCCGGACATACGTCACCACCCAACCGACGGACCCCGAGGCGGGGCTGCTGGGGGCGGCGCGGCGGTTGGAGTGAGACGGCGGCCGGCGCGGCGGTCCTCCGTGCGGACGGGCGGTCAGACGACCGGCACCGCCGTCAACCGGCCGGCCGGATCACAGCGGGAAGACCCGGCTCCCGGCCCCCGCCGTCAGCCATTCGCCTACCTCGCCGGAGTAGGTGCAGACGGGCTCGCCGTTGACCTTGCGCAGGGTGGTGACCTTGTCGTCCAGCGACGAGGTCACCACCCAGACCGTGCTCCCTTCGACGGTCACGGGGGTCGTGAAGGTGGCGTGTCCCAGCGGACGGCCCCAGTCCTTCTGCCCGCCACGGCGCCTGCTGACGCGGTCGCCCTCCACTGCGTACAGCGCGTCTCCGTCGAGCATGGACGCGCCCCATCCGCGGCGTGGATCAGGACCGCGCCGAGGGCGAAGACGTCGCCGGGCGGGCCGACGCGCAGCCCGGTGACCTGCTCGGGCGGGCCGTAACCGGGTGCGACCGCCCAGCCGCTCGATCGCCTCGTCCGGCGTGGGACTGGCCGGAACTCGGCGACGATCCAAAGCCGTTCGCCCTCCGTCCATGCGCCGCGCACCCGGGCGACGCCCGGGCTGGTGACCGTCTGCGCGGCGCGTTCCCTAGCGGATGAAGCGTCGGGACATGTGCGGCCGTGCGCGAGCTCCGGCCGGAGCGCTTTGAGGGCGACGGTCCGGCCGGTGCCGTCCCGGCCGAGGTAGACCCGTCCCATAGCGGCCTACCCGAGAACGCCGAGGGTCCGGTGGGAGCCGAGGCGCAGCGGGTCGCCGGAGGCGAGGGGTTTCATGCCTGGTGAATCCTTTCACCGGACTGCTGCGCAGGGGGTCAAGGAAGCGGCGGACCCGTTCGGGGGGCAGGGGCCCGGGGCGACGGCAGGGGGGCCGGATCGGCGCCAGGAGCCGGGACAGCGCCGGAGGCCGGGGCGGCGGTAGGGCTACTCCAGGGGCAGGGCGCACACGTAGTCGCCGGCCGTCCAGACGAGTCGGCCGGCCCGTTCGTGGGCGACGGGCGGTGCGCCGATGCGGCCGGGAATGTCCATGGACCAGGCGATCCGGTGGGTACGCAGGTCGACGGCGCGGATCCGGTCGCGTGCCCCGTCGGTCGCGGGGACGTAGAGGTACTTCCGGCCGACCACCGGGGGGCCGGCGGCGGGTGGCATGCCGGGGAAGGGCGTCTCCCAGAGGAGCTCGCCCGTGTCCGCCGCCAGGGCGACGACACCGCGCGTGCCCTCGGTCACGTACACCACGCCGTCCTTGACCGCCGGTGAGCCGTACGGGCTGGAGTCCGGGGAGACGTTCCCCGTGTCGCGGCCCTTGCCGAACTCCCAGGCGCGCCGGCCGTCGGAGAGGGTGACGGCGAGCACGACGGTGCCGGCGACGTAGGCGCGCCGCTCGTCGACCGCCAGCCGGCCGGTGCCTACGAAGCCCTCGTCGAGGCGCCGTCGCGGTATGTCCCAGGCCCATTCGTCCCGGCCGTCGGACGTGCTGCGGGACTTCAGGACGTTCGGCGCGCCCGCGTAGCCGGCCCGGGCGTAGACGAAGTGCCGGCTGACCACCGTGGCGGCGGCGCCGTCGCGCAACGATCCGGGGGTGTAGGAGGAGGTGAAGGACTTCCGCCAGCGTTCCCTGCCGGTTTTGAGGTCCACTGCGAGGAACAGCCAGTCGTCCCTGCTGTCGGAGCCGTTGCCCTTACGGGCGGCGAGGTAGACGAACCCGCCCGCGGCGGCCACGGGTTCGGCGGCGAGGGTGGCCGACGAGAGGTCGTCGAACGGTCCGGCGACGACCTCCAGCGCGCCCGTGCCGGTGACGGCGAAGACCTTCAGGCCCATCGTGGAAGCGCCCGCGGGGGCGTAGGTGTAGACGCGCGTGCCGTCCGTCGTGAACTCGTAGGACTCCTTGATCCCGGAGGCCGTCCACCGTTTGTCGCCGGTTCGCGCGTCGAAGGCCACCAGGCCCGGTCCGGCCTTCACCGCCACGAGGTCGCCGATGAGGAGCGGCGGCCGGTCCTCGCTGATCCGGGGAAGGCGGGCCCACCAGGTCGCCCGGCCGGGGACGTTGGCGGGGCGGGCCAGGCGGGCGGGGCGTGGGG
>NZ_JBPQTX010000124.1:0-18981 GCF_051386555.1 Streptomyces sp. URMC 126 | reverse complement strand
GGGTGCCCCGGTCCCGCCCTTTCGCCGTTTCCTGGGGCTGCGCCCCAGACCCGCTGATCGCGGCTCCGCCGCTCGTCCTCAAACGCCGGACGGGCTGGATAGTGCCGCCCTGGGCGTGCACTTCAGCCCGTCCGGCGTTTGAGGACAACCGCGCGGAGCGCGGTTTCAGGGGGTCTGGGGGCTTGGCCCCCAGGAAACGGTGAAAGGGCGGGACCGGGGCACCCCCAATCGGGCCGTAGACCGGGCCGCCCCGCCCCAGCCACCCTAGACTTGGGCGTATGCCCGTGCGGCAGAGCACAGAGCACACCCGTGCGCCGCCGCACAAGCCACGACCGACCCCGACGAAAGGAGCCGCGTCGATGCATGCGAGCAAGGGCGACCGACTGGTCGTGCACGGCAGGGTCGTCGGCAAGCAGGACCACGTCGTGGAGATCGTCGAGGTCCTCGGCCCCGACGGCACGCCCCCGTACCGGGTCCGGTCCGAGAACGGTCACGAGACCATCATGTCGCCGGGCCCGGATTCGGTGGTGGACCACCGCAAGGCGACGGGCGAGGGGTAACCGCCGGTCAGCGCGGCGGGCGCGCGCGGCGGGGGTAGTGGTCCCCGACCACGCGCGCCATCGCCCCGATCGGGTCGTCGCGCACCTGCCGGGCGGAGAAGTAGACGTTCCCGCGCACCTCGCGGTGGCGCCGGCAGAGCGTGAGGTGGCGGGAGAGCTCGGCCGGGTCCTGCCAGGGCGCGGGCTGTGACGGATCGCCCTGCCGGTAGAGCGCCTCGCCGACGTAGAGGTGGACGCCGGTGCCGTGCACGGTCCGGGCCCACCAGGGCACGAGGGCCGCGTAGTCGGCGGCGGGGTTGCCGATGTGCCAGTACACCTGGGGGACGATGTAGTCGATCCACCCCTCGCGCACCCACCGGCGGGTGTCCGCGTAGAGGTCGTCGTAGGTCTGCACCCCGGCCCGGGTGTCCGAACCCCGGGGATCCGTCGCCTTGTTGCGCCACACGGCGAACGGGCTGACCCCGAACCGCACGTGTTTCTTGCGCCGCTTGACGCGCTCGCCGGTCTCGCGCACCAGCCGGTCGATGTTGTCCCGCCGCCAGGCGCCCCGGTCCGGGAACTTCCCGCCGTACCGGCGGTAGGCCGCCGCGTCGTCGAACTCCTGCCCCGCCACCGGGTACGGGTAGAAGTAGTCGTCGAAGTGCACCCCGTCCAGGTCGTAGCGGAACACCGCGTCCAGCATGGCGTCCTGGACGAAGCGGCGGACCTCCGGCAGGCCGGGGTTGTAGTAGAGCTTCCCGCCGTAGGGCACGGCCCAGTCGGGGTGTTTCCGCGCGGGGTGGGACGGGACGAGCCGTCCGGGGTCGGTGTGGTTGGCGATGCGGTACGGGTTGAACCAGCCGTGCAGATGGAGGTCCCGCCGGTGCGCCTCGCGGACGGCGAAGGCCAGCGGGTCCCAGCCGGGGTTCTTCCCCTGACTGCCGGTCAGGAACTCCGACCACGGTTCGTACCGCGACGGCCAGAACGCGTCGGCGGTCGGGCGGATCTGGAGGAGGACGACGTTGAGGCGCCGGGCCGCGGCGGAGTCGAGGAGGGCGAGGAGTTCCTCGCGCTGCCGGTCCGGGGTGAGCCCCGGACGGGACGGCCAGTCGATGTTGGCGACGGTGGCGGCCCATACGCCGCGGAACTCCGCCGGGGCCGCCGCGGCCCGCGCCCGTCCCGCCTCCGGGGACAGGGCCAGGGCCGTCAGCGCCCCCGCGCCCGCCACCGTGAACCGTCTTCGCGTCATACGCACCATATGCTGCTCACTCCTTGTCGGATGTGTCACACCGTGCGCGCTGAGCATGCCCTCCCCGGGCCCCCCGCTACCGGACCGCTCGGAGTAACGTCTGACCGAGGCGGGAGCGACCCCGGCACCCGCCGGTCGACGAAGAGCACCGAAAGGCAACGTCTTGAGCGACATCGAACGCGTGGGAGTGGTCGGCTGCGGCCAGATGGGCGCGGGCATCGCGGAGGTGTGTGCCCGGGCGGGCCTGGACGTCATGGTCGCCGAGACCACGGGCGAGGCCCTGGAGTTCGGCCGCACCCGGCTCACCACCTCCCTCGGCAAGGCCGCCGAACGCGGCAAGATCACCGAGGCGGAGCGGGACGCGGCCCTGGGCCGGCTGAGCTTCACCACCGACCTCGGCGAGTTCGCCGACCGCGATCTGGTCATCGAGGCCGTCGTGGAGAACGAGCAGATCAAGACCGAGATCTTCCAGGTCCTCGACCAGGTCGTCACCCGCCCGGACGCCATCCTCGCGTCCAACACCTCGTCCATCCCGCTGGTCAAGCTGGCGGTGGCCACCTCGCGTCCCGACCAGGTCATCGGCATCCACTTCTTCAACCCCGCCCCGGTGCAGAAGCTGGTCGAGATCATTCCGGCGCTCACCACCTCCGACGAGACGGTCAAGCGCGCCGAGGCGCTGGTGGCCGGCGTGCTGGACAAGCACCCCATCCGCGCCCAGGACCGCTCGGGCTTCATCGTCAACGCCCTGCTGATCCCCTACCTGCTCTCGGCCATCCGGATGTTCGAGTCCGGTATCGCCAGCCGCGAGGACATCGACAACGGCATGGAAATGGGTTGCGCCCACCCGATGGGGCCGCTGAAATTGTCGGACCTGATCGGCCTCGACACCGTCGCGTCGGTGGCCGACAGCATGTACGCCGAGTACAAGGAGCCGTTGTACGCGGCCCCTCCGCTGCTGCAGCGGATGGTGGACGCGGGGCGGCTCGGGCGGAAGTCGGGGGCCGGGTTCTACACCTACTGAGGGTCCGCCGCGGGCCTGTCGCGGGCCTGCGGGGGATCTTCGACGGCGGGTGGCCGGGCAGCGGTCGTCGCTCCTGTCACCGATCGGACGGGCCGGTTCGCCGGCCCGTCCGGCATGTCCGGTCCGGTCATCACTCCCGGGGGTACCCGCTTGTCCCTGAACCGCCTTGAGACGTACTACGACGCGGTGCCGCGCTCCGCCGCCCGCGTCGAGGACTTCGGCCCGCTGACCCTCTTCGTCCGCGAGAGCCCGGGGTGGCCGTACTACGCCCGCCCCGCCCTCGCCGGCTCCGCCGCCGTCACCGCCGCCGACGTGGACCGCGTCCGGGCCCGCCAGCGCGCGCTCGGCGTGCCCGAGGCCTTCGAGTGGGTCGCCGAGACCGCGCCCGCGCTGCGCGCGGCGGTCGAGGAGTCGGGGCTCGTGGTGCACGAGCACCCCCTGATGGTCCTGGACCCCGCCGCCTCGGCGTCGGCCCCGGCGCCCGGCGGCGTCACCGTCCGCGTCCTGGACGCCGACGACCCGGCGCTGCCGGGCGCGGCGGCCGTCCCGTTCCTCGCCTTCGCCGGGCCCGGCACCCGTACCGGCACCGTCGGCCGGCCCGAACTCGCCGCCCTCGCCCCGAAACTGACCGCCGACGGGACCGTCGGGCGGCTCGCGGAGCGGATGCGGTCCGGGCTGACGTCCGTCGCCGCCGCGCTGGAGGACGGCGTCCCGCTGTGCGCGGGGCAGCACCAGCCGGTCGGCGCGGTCGCCGAGATCGTGGGCGTCGGCACCCTGCCCGCCGCCCGCCGCCGGGGCCTCGGCCTGGCCGTCACCGCCGCGCTGGCCGCCGACGCCCGAGCGCGGGGCGTGGACACCGTCTTCCTCTCGGCCGGTGACGACGACGTGGCGCGGCTGTACGGCCGGCTGGGCTTCCGCCGCGTCGGCACGGCGCTCATCGCCGGGCCGGCTGCCGCATAAGTCCTGTCGGAGCTGCCGCACAAGTTCTGGCGGAGCAGCCCCCCGCGGAATCGCGTCCGCACAGCGCCCCGCGTCCCCGTCACACGACCGCCACCCGCTCCACCAGCAGGAACGCGCCGATGCCCACCATCGCGACGCCCGACAGCCGGCTGACCGTGCGTGCCACGGACGGCCGGGCCCGCAGCACCCGGCGGGCCAGCGTTCCGACGCCGAGGTAGACGACGCCGCAGGCCGCCACGTGCAGCACGCCGAGCGTGCCGGTCTGGACCGCCACCGGCCACGTGCCGTGCCGGTCGACGAACTGCGGCAGCAGCGAGAGGTAGAGCAGCAGCCCCTTGGGGTTGAGGCCGCTGGTGCCCGCGCCCTGGAGCAGGACGCGGGACGGCGGCAGTCCGGCCGGCGCCTCCGGTGCCGTGCCGGGGACGGCGGGACGGCGCAGCGTCGCCACTCCGAGCCACAGGAGATAGCCCGCGCCGAGCACGGTCAGCGCGGTCAGCAGGCTCGGCGTCCCGGCGACGATCGCGGCGACTCCGGCCACCACGACCACCGTGAGCGCGGCGTAGCCGAGCATCAGGCCGCCGACCGCCGGTATCACGGAGCGGTCGCGCAGTCCGGCGGATATCGCGTAGGCCCAGTCGGCGCCGGGGACGAGGAGGAGCAGGACGGAGACGGTGAGAAACGCGGTCATGGAACCGACGGCCATGCGCACCCCTTCCAGGGCATTACCAGGGCATTTCCGGGAGGTTTTCCGGGACGTTTTCCGGTGGGTCGCCGCGGCGCGTCACCGCCGCGGTGGGGAAGGTTATGCGCGATCCGGCGGGAAGTGTTGTCGTCTTTTGTCCGGTAGCGGCCGCGTGGAGGGAGAATGTTGCGCATGGACAGCCTCGACCGGAAGATCCTTGCCGAGCTCCAGCAGGACGGCCGCCTCACCGTCACCGAACTGGCCGCCCGGGTACGGCTCAGCGTCTCCCCCTGCCACCGCCGGCTGCGCGAGCTGGAGCGCTCGGGGGCGATACGCGGCTACCGGGCCGTGGTGGATCCGCGCGCCCTCGGGCTGGCCTTCGAGGCCCTGGTGTTCATCACCATGCGTCAGGAGGACCGCGAGACGGTCAGCGACTTCGAACGGGCCGTCGCCGCCGTCCCCCAGGTGGTGCGCGCCGAGCGGCTGTTCGGCGACCCGGACTACATGCTGCGCGTGGTCACCGCCGACCTCGACGCCTACCAGCGGCTCTACGACGAGCACCTGGCCACGCTGCCGGGCGTGCTGCGGCTGGACTCCACCCTGGTGATGAAACGCGTGGTCGAGGAACGCCCGCTCCCCGAGCGCTAGTTCATCGCAAGGCCGTTCACACGGGGTGTGCGACGCTGACCCGTACTCACCCTCCGCACACGCTCCCGCCCGGGCCCGCCCCGCGCTTTCCTGGTCGTACAGCGCTTTCACCGCGGCCGACGGCCGTGGGGCCTTCCGGAAGGAGTACGGACCGTGACCATGCATCCCGAGCACGCCGCGAAGACGGCAGAGCTCGCGGAGCTCCGGCGCAGACTCGACGTGGGCGTCGTCCGCATCGACGGGCGCCTCGCCCTGCTCACCCAGCGCAGCGACCAGGCGCAACGCGAGATCACCGAAGTGGAGGAGCGCGTCAAGGCGCTGGAGAGCGGCCGCTGGCCGGTGTCCTCCCTTGCCGCGCTCACCGGCCTGGCCGGTCTTGGCCTCGCCGTCTGGCAGGTGGTCGGCCGGTGAGCACGGGGGTCCCCCGCCGCCCGGCATGGATCAGCCGAGGCGCGTGTGGTGCAGCAGGAGCAGGGCGGCGGCCATGTTGGCGGCCGGCACCTCACCCCGGGCGATCATGTCCGGCACCAGCTTGAGCGGGACCCATTCGCGGCGGTCCGATTCGAAGCCGTCCTCCGGCTCGCCGATGTACTCGGCCTCGTCCGTCCAGTAGACGTGGTGCCGGGCGTCGGTCAGGCCGTTGGACGGCTCGACGGTCATCAGGTGCCGCAGCGGGCCGGGCCGCCAGCCGGTCTCCTCCTCCATCTCCCGGGCCGCGGCCCGGGCGACGTCCTCGCCGTCCTCGACGACCCCGGCGGCCAGCTCCCAGCCCCAGGTGTCGGTGATGAACCGGTGCCGCCAGAGCAGCAGGACCTCGTTGGCGGCGTTGACCACCGTGGCGACGGCCACGGGCCGCAGCCGGATGACGAAGTGGTCGAGGTGCCGGCCGTCGGGGAGTTCGACGTCCGCGAGATTGACCCGGAACCACCGGTTCCCATAGACGGTACGCTCCGCGAGATTCTTCCAACGCACGTGTTGCCACCTTCCGCCGAGGTGGCCACCTACCCGGGCGTCGCCCGCACAAGGTTCGTCACAAGGGCACGCGCAGCGCCCCTTCGATCATTTCGGCGGCCTCGGCGGTGGCCGCGCACCCGCTTTCGACCAGGTGCTCGCGCACCGCCCGGAGCCGGTCCCGTAAGCGCTGCGATTCCATGCCCCTCGCCTGCTCGGTCATCTCCTGAGCGGTGGCCACCGCCTTGTCCGCGTCTCCCTGACGCAGCTCGATGTGCGTGAGCATGGCGAGCCGGTGGACACGGCCCCGGTCGTGGGCGGGGGTGTCGACGGCCCGGTCGGCGTGCTCACGGGCGGGTCGGAGATCACCGAGGCTGAGCAGGGCCTCGGCCACCTGGACGTTGACCAGTCCCGGCTGGACGTAGCCGGTCTCGGCGGGCTCCTGGCCCCGGTGGATGCGCTCGGCGGCCGACTCGGCGCGGCGGATGCAGCCCAGCGCCCCGGCGCCGTCGCCCAGCCGCGCGTACGCCTTGGCCTGCATGGCGTAGAGGTCGGCGGTGAGGGCGGGGGTCAGATGCGGGCCGCCGGAGCGCAGCGCCGACTCGGCGAAGGCGACGGCCTGCCGGTACTCCCCCAGGAACAGCGACTGGTTGACGAGCAGGGCTATGACGTAGGCGCCGAGCCCCCGGTCCCCGCTGGCCTTGGCCAGCCGCAGCGCCTGGTGGAAGTAGCGCTGGGCGAGGCCGTGCGCGTCGGAGTCGTAGGCGCAGATGCCGGCGACGGCGACCAGCCCGCCGGTGGCGCGGTGCAGATGGCGCCCGGTGGCGTCGGAGTAACTGCCGCGCAGCAGCGGGGCGGTCTCGGCGTTGAGGAAGCCGACGATCCGGGCGCGGGTCGCGATCCCGCCGGCCTTGCGGTACATCTGCTCGTAGTGCGTCCGGGCGGCGCGCAGCATGGCGATGTCGTCCATGGAGACCCGGGTGAGGCCGCGCCGGGAGACGTCGGCGTCGTCGGGCGGGTTCTCCCACTCCCAGACGGGCATGACGGCGTGGGTGCCGGTGACGGCCGGGGCGGTGACGACGTGCTCGCGCTGCTGCTCGTCGGAGCGCCACAGGGCGGTGGCCCGCTCGACGAAGCCGGACAGCGGGGTGCCGGGGACGCGGGGGGCGCCGGGGGTGCCCAGGCCGATGTCGTCGAGGGTCAGCGGCCGGTGCAGCCGCTCGCCCAGCACCTGGCAGATGAGGTCGGGCACCTGGCCGCGCGGTCGCTGGCCCTTCAACCAGCGGGCCACGGCCGTGTGTTCGTAACGCAACGCCAGACCCCGGGCCCGGCCCGCCGCGTTGACGTGGGCGGCCAGACCGGCGTGGGACATCCCCGCCTCGTCGAGTATGGCGTCGAGCAGAGTGTTGGGCTCCATGCCGCCCTCCGTGAGCGCTCGGTCGACCCAGCGTAACGGAAACGGATTCGCACGGGGTGTGAACACCCGTGACCGGTACGGGAGTTCGGGGCGTCAGCCGTACGGGCAGCTACGGGCCAGCGGTCCGTGCGGGGCGCGGTCCGGGACGCGGTGGCGGTCGTTGCGCAGGGCCAGCAGCGCGAAGTCGTCGGTGAGGGAGCCGCCGGTGTGCCGCAGGACGGCGGCGCGGACGCGGTCGACGACGGCGGCCGGGACGACGGGCGCGCCCTCGGCGGCCTCGGCGAGGGCGCGGGTGAGCGGGAAGAACCGGCCGGCCGCGTCCCGGGCGTCCTCGACGCCGTCGGTGTGCAGCACCAGGGCCTCGCCGGGCAGCAGCCGGGTCAGCCTGCGGACGGGCGGGTCGGCGGGGAGCGGGAACATGCCGAGCGGGGGCAGCGGATCGCCGGCGGAGAGGACGTCGGCCCGCACCCCCGGCGGCGGATCGCCGTCCCCGCCGCCGGTGAGCCGGTGCGGCCAGGGGTGGCCGCAGTTGAGGGCCAGCACCTCGCCCTCCGGGCGGATCTCCAGGACGAGGACCGTCGCGAAGTCCTCACCGCAGGGCGGCGACTGGCCGGACGCGCGGTCGCCGAGGTGACGGTGGAAGGCGCGCTCCATGCGGCGCAGCACCCCGGGGAGGCCGTCCTCGTCGTGGGCGGCCTCGCGGAAGCTGCCGAGGAGGGCGGCGACGGTGCCGAGGGCGGGCAGGCCGTGGCCCCGGACGTCGCCGATGACCAGCCGGACGCCGTGCCGGGTGGCCAGCACCTCGTAGAGGTCGCCGCCGAGGAGGGCGCCCTCGCTGGCGGAGCGGTGGCCGCCGGCCAGGGTGAGCCCGGCGAGGCGGGACGGCAGCGGGCGCAGGACGGCGTGCTGGGCGGTGGCGGCGATCTCCCGGAGGCGTTCGACCTCGCGGGAGAGCCGGTGGCCGCGGCGGGCGGTGAGCCAGGCCGCGCCGACGACGGCGAGGACGGCGCAGCAGGTGCCCAGCCGCATGGCGGGGTCGACCCGGCCCGCCGAGCCCAGCGGGAGGAGGGCGAACAGCGCGCAGGCGCCGCCGAGCACGACGCACTGGCGCCGGCCGCTGCCGGCGCAGGCGATGGCGGGCGCGGCGGCGAGGAGCTGGACGAACTGGGCGCCGGACGAGGCGCCGAACGGGCTGAGCAGCTCCCAGAGCACCACCCCGGCGACCCAGAGCCCGGGCAGCGCGAGCACCGCACCTCGTCGGCAGCGCGCCGCCGCCCTGGTACGGATCATGCCGTCGGCCCCCCTTGCGCAATGACGCGCTCGATTCTTTCGAGTGCCGGCGCGGAAGTAACGACCTGAACCCCGTTTTCCACCCCATCGAGTGAAGGCCGGTGGGTGCGAGGCTGACGGTGCGGGAGGCACGCGAGGGGCGCCCCGGCGAACCGGAGCGCCCCTCGGATCAAGCGATCAAGCGATCGTCGTCACGCGCCGCGCAGCACCGCGCCGGTGCGCTCGACGGCCGCCCGCACGGCGGCGTCGCGGGCCGCGGACGCCTCGTCGGCGGTCAGCGTGCGGTCGGAGGCGCGGAACCGCAGCGCGTACGCCAGCGACTTCCGTCCCTCGCCCAGCTGCTCGCCGGTGAAGACGTCGAACAGCCGCAGCGACTCCAGCAGTTCGCCGGCGCCGGACCGCAGCGCGGCTTCGACCTCGCCGGCCGGCACGCCCGCGTCCACCACGAGGGCGACGTCCTGCGTGGCCACCGGGAAGGAGGAGACGCGCGGCGCCTCGACCGGGCCGGTGCCGGCCTCCTCCAGGCGGTCCAGCTCGATCTCCATCGCGCAGGTGCGCTCCGGCAGGCCGAACGCCTTGATGACGCGCGGGTGGAGCTCACCGGCGTTGCCGACCAGCACCTCCTGCCCGTCGATCACGGCCAGCAGCGCGGCGCAGCGGCCCGGGTGGAACGGCGCCACCTGGTCCTGCCGGACGATCAGCTCGACGCCGGCCTCACGGGCCACCGTTCGGCCCGCCTCGACCGCGTCCGCCCAGCCGGACGGACGGGCCTGGCCCCACCAGCCGGCACGCTCGCGGGCGCCGGCGAGGACCACGGCCGCCCGGCGCGGCTGCCGGGGCAGCGCGGCGTCGAGCGAGGCGATCTCCTCGTCGGTCGGACGGCGGTCCACCGGCAGCCGGCCGGCCGGGAGCTCCTCGCCGGTGGGGCGGAAGACCAGCCCGGTCTCGAAGAGGGCCAGGTCGTGCTCGCCCCGGCTGTCGTTGCGGCGCAGCGTCGCGAACAGCCCCGGCAGCAGGGTGGTGCGCAGCGCGGGCTCCGCCTCGGAGAGCGGGTTGACCAGGCGCACGGTCAGCCGGCGGGCGTCGTCGGCCTCCAGGCCGAGGTGGTCCAGGGCCCAGTCGCCGAGGAACGGGTAGCTGGGCGCCTCGACGTACCCGGCGCCGGCCAGGGCGCGGCCGACGCGGCGGTGCAGCCGCTGGCGGGCGGTCAGCCCGCGGCCGGCGGGCGGCTTGGGCAGCGTGGAGGGCAGGTTCTCGTAGCCCTCCAGCCGGATGACCTCCTCGGCGAGGTCGTTGGGGTCGGTGAGGTCGGGCCGCCAGCTCGGGACGGTGACGATCAGCTCGTCCTGCCCGTAGACGTCGCAGCCGACCTCCTGGAGGCGGCGGACGACGGTCTCCCGGCCGTACTCCACGCCCGCCACCCGGTCGGGGTGGTTCGCGTGCAGCGTGATGGTGCGGGGGGCGCTGGGGGTGATGAACTCGGTGACCCCGGCCTCCGGGGTGCCGCCGGCGAGCAGCACCAGCAGGTCGACGGTCCGCTGCGCGGCGGCCGAGGCCGCCTGCGGGTCGACGCCGCGCTCGAAGCGCTTGGCCGCCTCGGAGGACAGCTTGTGCCGGCGCGCGGTGCGGGCGATGGAGACGGCGTCGAAGTGCGCGGCCTCGATGACGACCTCGGTGGTGCCGCCCTCGGCCGCCCCGGCGATCTCCGTACCGGCGCCGCCCATGACACCGGCGAGCCCGATGGGGCCGTTGTCGTCGGTGATGACCAGATCCTCGGCGTCCAGGACGCGCTTGGTGCCGTCGAGGGTGGTCAGCTTCTCGCCCGGCTCGGCGCGGCGGACGCCGATCGTCCCGGCGATGCGGGAGCGGTCGTAGGCGTGCAGCGGCTGGCCGAGCTCCAGCATCACGTAGTTGGTGATGTCGACGGTCAGCGAGACCGGGCGCATACCGGCCTTCTGGAGCCGGCGCTGGAGCCAGATCGGCGACCGGGCCTCGGGGTCGAGGCCGGTGACCGTACGGGCGGTGAAGCGGTCGCAGCCGGCCGGGTCGGCGACGCGCACCGGGTGGCCGTACGAGTTGGGCGCGGGCACGTCCAGCAGCGCCGGGTCGCGCAGCGGCAGGCCGTACGCGGTGGCGGTCTCGCGGGCGATGCCGCGCAGGGACAGGCAGTAGCCGCGGTCCGGGGTGACGGCGATGTCCAGGACGTCGTCGCGCAGCTCCAGCAGCTCGATCGCGTCGGTGCCGACCTCGTGCTCCGGCGGCAGCACGATGATGCCGTGCGTGCCGTCGTCGCCCATGCCGAGCTCGTCGCCCGAGCAGATCATGCCGCGCGAGACCTTGCCGTACGTCTTGCGCTCGGCGATGGCGAAGTCGCCGGGCAGGACGGCGCCGGGGAGCGCCACGACGACCTTGTCGCCGACGGTGAAGTTGCGGGCGCCGCAGACGATCTCCTGCGGCTCGCCCGTGCCGTTGGCCATGCCGACGTCGACGGTGCAGAAGCGGATGGGCTTGCGGAAGCCCTCCAGCTCCTCGATGGTCACGACCTTGCCGACGACCAGCGGGCCGGTGAGGTCGGAGCCGAGGTGCTCGACCCGCTCGACCTCCAGGCCGGCGGCGACGAGCTTGGCCTGCACGTCGCGGCCGGTGGTGCCGGCCGGCAGGTCGACGTATTCCCGCAGCCAGGAAAGCGGGGCGCGCATCAGATCTCCATCCCGAACGGCCGGGTGAAGCGCACGTCACCCTCGACCATGTCTCGCATGTCCTCGACGTTGTGGCGGAACATCAGCATCCGCTCGATGCCGAACCCGAAGGCGAATCCGCTGTACTTCTCCGGGTCGATGCCCGCGGCGACGAGCACGCGCGGGTTGACCATGCCGCAGCCGCCCAGCTCGATCCAGCCCTCGCTGGAGCAGGTGCGGCAGGGGCGCTCGGGGTTGCCCACCGAGGCGCCGCGGCAGACGTAGCACTGCATGTCCAGCTCGGCGGACGGCTCGGTGAACGGGAAGTAGTTCGGGCGCAGCCGCGTGGTCAGCCCCTCGCCGAACAGCGAGCGCACCATGTGCTCGATGGTGCCCTTGAGGTCCGCCATGGTCAGGCCCTCGTCGATGGCGAGGAGCTCGATCTGGTGGAACACCGGGGTGTGGGTGGCGTCCAGCTCGTCCGTGCGGTACACGCGGCCCGGGCAGACGACGTAGAGCGGCGGCTCGCGGTCGAGCATCGAGCGGACCTGCACCGGGGAGGTGTGGGTGCGCAGCACGACGCCGGTCTCGGCGTTCTTGGGGCCGGCCACGAAGAAGGTGTCCTGCATGGCGCGGGCCGGGTGGTCCGGCTCGAAGTTGAGGGCGTCGAAGTTGAACCACTCGGCCTCGACCTCGGGGCCCTCGGCGACCTCGTAGCCCATGGCCACGAAGACGTCCTCGACGCGCTCCATGAACGTGGTCAGCGGGTGGCGGGCACCGGCCGGCACGCGGTCGTACGGCAGCGTGACGTCCACCGCCTCCTCGACCAGCACACGGGCGTCGCGCTCCGCCTCCAGCTCGGCCTGGCGGGCGGCCAGGGCCTTGTTCACGGCACCGCGGGCCATGCCGACCCGCTTGCCCGCCTCGGCCTTGGCCTGCGGCGGCAGGGCGCCGATCTCGCGGTTGGCGAGGGCGAGCGGCGAGCGGTCGCCCATGTGGGCGGTCTTCGCCTCCCGCAGGGCGTCGAGGTCGGCGGCGGCGGCGAAGGCGGCGAGCGCCTCGTCCCGCATGCGCTCGATCTCTTCCGGTTTCAGTGCCTCGACCTCGACAGGGTCGTACGACTTATTGGGTGCCGACATCTCTTCCCGTACTTCCGAAGTGGCTGGCTCCGCTGGCTGCGCGGCTTCGCCCGACTGTATTGGCCAAAGTGGCCCCAGAAACGTGCCAAAGGTCGAGTCTAAGGGGCGCGGGGGTCCGGAAAGCCCGCGGGCCCGCTGCGTCGGCCCAGACGAAGGTGAAGCTCAGCCCTGGGACAGGAACGCCGGCGCGCCTACGGGCAGGGTAAATCGGAACCGGGCGCCGCCGTGGGCCGAGCGCCCGACCGTGATCGTCCCGCCGTGCGCCTCGACGATGCCCTTGACGATGTAGAGGCCCAGGCCCGTGCCGCCGCGCTTGCTGCCCCGCCAGAAGCGGGTGAAGACGCGGGTCATGGCGTCCTCGGGGATGCCGGGCCCTTCATCGCTCACGGTGACCGCCGTTCCCTCCGTACGCGCGTTCGTCAAGGCGGGTGCCACCTCTATGGTGACGGTTCCGCCGCCGTGGCGCACCGCGTTTTCCAGGAGGTTGCCGAGCACCTGGTCGATCTTGTCGGGGTCGGCCCAGAGCGGGGGCAGCGGTTCGACGACGCGGACCACGAAGCGGTCGGCGTGCTGGCCGCGGGCGGTGTGCGCGGCGACGTGCCGGCGGACGGCGGCGGCCATGTCGACGGGCTGGCGGCGCACCTCCAGCCGGCCGGAGTCGATCCGGGAGATGTCCAGCAGCTCGGCGATGAGCCGGGTGACGCGGTCGGCGTCCGCGTCCACGGTCTCCAGCATCAGCCGCTTCTGGTCGTCGGTGAACCGCTCCCACTTGGCCAGCAGCGTCGCCGTGAAGCCCTTCACGGAGGTCAGCGGGGAGCGCAGCTCGTGGGCGACGGTGGCGATCAGCTCGGCGTGGCTGCGCTCGGTGCGCCGCCGCGCCTCGGTGCCGCGCAGCTGGACGACGAGCCGCGCCAGCGGCCCGAGGGGGCGCTCGCGCACGTAGCGCGCGGAGACCAGCACCTCGCGCCCGCCGGGCAGCAGCAGGTTGCGCTCCGGCTGGCCGGTGCGGGTGGCCAGCCCGCCGTACGGGTCGGACAGCGGCCACCAGCGGCGGCCGTCCAGGTCCTCCAGCGGCAGGGCGCTCTCCAGCGGCCGGCCGAGCGCGTCGGCCGGGCACAGCGCGGTGATCCGGGCCGCCGCGGCGTTGAAGGCGACGACGAGGCCGTCGGCGCCGGCGACGACGAGGCCGTCCGGCAGGTCGTCCGGGTGCAGCACGCATCCGGCCCCGTCGACGCCGTCATCGATGACGGCGGTCCCGCCCGCGGCACCGCCCACGGCAGCTTCCCCACTCACACCCGACGCCCCCTCCCGAGCCCCAGGTGCGTCACCCTACTAGCTGGAGGTAACAGAGCGGCACCCTCCGGACGCGCGCTGCGCACGGGCGGAGGCGTAGAGGCACACGGCGGCGGCCGTGGCGAGGTTCAGGCTCTCGGCCTTTCCGTGGATCGGGACCCGCACCACGGCGTCGGCCAGCGCGCGGGTCTCCTCCGGCAGGCCCCACGCCTCGTTGCCGAAGACCCAGGCGGTGGGGGTGCCCATGGTGCCCCCGTCCAGCTCGGCGTCGAGGTCGCGGGCGCCCGCGCCGTCGGCGGCCAGGATCCGTACGCCCGCGCCCCGCAGGCCGCGCACGGCCTCCTCGACGGGGACGCCCACGGCGACCGGCAGGTGGAAGATGCTGCCCACGGAGGCCCGCACGGACTTGGGGTTGTACAGGTCGACGGAGGCGTCGGTGAGCACCACGGCGTCGGCGCCGGCGGCGTCGGCGCAGCGCAGGACCGTACCGGCGTTGCCGGGGTCGCGGACGTGGGCGAGGACGGCGACCAGCCGCGGCTTCGCGGCGAGGATCTCCTCGAACGGCGTGTCCAGGAAGCGGCACAGGCCGACGAGGCCCTGCGGGGTCACGGTCTCGGACATCTCCGCGATCACCTCGTCCGTGGCGGTGAGCACGGGCACCCCGGCGGCGCGCACGGTGGCGACGATGTCGGCGTGGCGCTCGGCGGCGTCCGGGGTCACGTAGAGCTCGACGAGGTGGTCGACGGCCTCGCGGACGGACTGCGGACCCTCGGCGAGGAAGCGGCGCTCCTTGCCGCGGAAGCTGCGCTTGGCGAGGCGGCGGGCCGCGACGACGCGGGGCGATCGCAGGGAGGTCAGCTCGGGGGCCGCCATGGGCTCACTTTCGGTCGCTTCGGATCGGGGGTTGCGGGGGCCGGAACGCGACCGGACCCGCAGACCGGGAGGGGCCTGCGGGTCCGGACCGTGCCAGCGGATGCCTCACGGCATCGGTCAGGCGGCAGCCTTCGGCGCGTTGACGTCGGCCGGGAGCGCCTTCTGGGCGACCTCGACGAGCGCGGCGAACGCGTTCATGTCGTTGACGGCCAGCTCGGCCAGGATCTTGCGGTCCACCTCGATGTTGGCGGCCTTCAGACCCTGGATGAGGCGGTTGTACGTCATGCCGTTCTGACGCGCGGCGGCGTTGATGCGCTGGATCCACAGCTGACGGAAGTCGCCCTTGCGCTTCTTCCGGTCGTTGTAGTTGTAGACCAGGGAGTGGGTGACCTGCTCCTTGGCCTTGCGGTACAGGCGCGAGCGCTGGCCGCGGTAACCGCTGGCCTGCTCCAGGATCGCCCGGCGCTTCTTGTGCGCGTTGACTGCGCGCTTGACGCGTGCCACTTGTTAACTCCTTGTAGCGGGGCCGCGGGTGACTCTCACACGGCCCGGAAACGATTGGGTCCCGGTCTCGACGCGCGCCCTGCCGTACGGCGGGCGCGGTGCGTCACTTGCCGAGAAGCTTCTTGATCTTCTTGGCGTCGCCCGGGGCCATCTCGGCGTTGCCGGTGAGGCGACGCGTCAGACGGGACGACTTGTGCTCGAGCAGGTGGCGCTTGCCGGCACGCTCGCGCAGGACCTTGCCGGAGCCAGTGACCTTGAAGCGCTTGCTGGCACCGCTGTGCGTCTTGTTCTTCGGCATCGCGCCGTATCTCCTCGTCGGTGGCGCTCCCCACCCGCGGCGCGGGCGCACGGAAGCGTCAGCTCTGTTCGTTTGCTGTCCGGGGCCTCTCGGTCCCGGGGGTGAACCGGGGCTGATGGGCATCAGCCCCCGGTGTTCACGCCTCTGCGGGCTCCTCGGCGGCGTCCGCACCCGAACCGCCCTGGCGCTCGGCCTTGCGGGCGGCCTGGGCCTCGCGGGCTTCGGCCATCGCCTCGGTCTTCTTCTTGTGCGGACCGAGAACCATGATCATGTTCCGGCCGTCCTGCTTGGGGTTGGACTCGACGAAGCCCAGCTCCTGGACGTCCTCCGCGAGCCGCTGCAGCAGTCGGTAGCCCAGCTCGGGCCGGGACTGCTCGCGACCACGGAACATGATCGTGATCTTGACCTTGTCGCCCTGCTTGAGGAACCGTACGACGTGACCCTTCTTGGTGTCGTAGTCGTGCGGGTCGATCTTCGGCCGGAGCTTCATCTCCTTGATGACCGTGTGCGCCTGGTTCTTGCGCGCCTCACGGGCCTTCATGGCCGACTCGTACTTGAACTTCCCGTAGTCCATGAGCTTGCAGACCGGCGGACGGGCGTTGGCCGCCACCTCGACCAGGTCGAGGTCGTACTCCTGCGCAAGCTCCAGGGCCTTGGCAAGCGGCACGATGCCGACCTGCTCGCCGCTGGGACCGACAAGTCGCACCTCGGGAACGCGAATCCGGTCGTTGATGCGGGGCTCGGCGCTGATGGATCCTCCTCGGTAGCACCACACGGCCGCCTGGCGGGCTGCCGCGTAACGTCTTTTCGTAAGACCAACCGCGCCGGTGCATCAAAAAATGCCCCGGACGGGACACAGGCGGGGCTCCATGCAACCGGAACACCGCCACGGTGCACCCGTGGGGCTATCGGACGGTTCCATCGTCCGTACGGAACGATGGGGACCGTCTGACCGGAGACCTGCCGACCGTGAGTCGGCGAGGTGGGAGTGCGGAGCCTCCACTTGTGGGTCGGGCACGCAGATGTCCGACCGGTCGATCCCCCACTCTACCAGCAGGGGTGCGGGGGTGCTAACCCCGGACAAAACCCGCGGCGAACCCGTGTTCCCCCGGGACGTATCGTGTCCGCCATGAGCGACGCTACCCCCGCGCCCGGTTCCGCCGAGGCCGGCCCCGACTTCGACAGCATGACCCGCGACATCGCCGACGTCCCGGCGGTCGAGGTGATCACCACCGTGGCGGTGCACCTGATGAGCTCGGCGGCCGTCAACCTCGGCCTGGCCGAGGAGGGCGAGCAGCACAAGGACCTGGACGAGGCCCGGAAGCTGATCACCGCCCTGGCCGGCCTGGTGACGGCCAGCGCCACGGAGATCAGCAACTTCCACGCGGGGCCGCTGCGCGACGGGCTGAAGTCGCTCCAGCTGGCGTTCCGCGAGGCGTCCGTGGTGCCGGACGAGCCGGGGCAGGGGCCGGGCGAGAAGTACACCGGGCCGGTCTTCGGCTAAGCCCGCTCTGCGGCTGAGCGGCTCTACGGCTGAGCGGCTCTTCGGGCTTCGGCTGAGCGCGGGCCGGACGCCCGCCCGCTCTCCCGCCCGTCCGTCCGTCTGCGGTCAGAGTCCGACCGGCGGAGTGGGCCCGTCCTCGGGTCCACCGGCGCCCGGCCCGGCCGTACCACCCGGGCCGGTCGTACGCCCCGGACCCGCCGGGGGCTCGGCCGTCCGCCGCCGTCCCGCCGCTCCCCCGCGGCCCGCGTCCCCTTCCTGCCGCCCCGCCTCGACCTCCGCGGCCTCGGGCGGCAGCTCGTACGCCCGGTGTCCGCCGAGGGCCCGCTCGTCCGCGATCAGCACGGGCGCGCCGTGCGGCTGGACGACCTGGTGGGTGAAGGCCGCGAGGGCACCGCCGATCAGCGGCGCCACGATGAACAGCCACAGGTCGGAGAGCGCGCCGTCGCCGGCGAAGAGGGCCGGGCCCAGGCTGCGCGCCGGGTTCACGGAGGCGCCGGTCAGCGGGACGCCGATCAGGTGGATCAGCGCCAGGGTGAAGCCGAGCGCCAGCGGGCCGAAGCCGACCACCGCCACCTTGTGGGTCACCGCGAGCCAGACGAAGACCAGCAGGAAGGTCAGCACGACCTCGGCGAGGAACGCGCCGCCGGTGTTGAGGTGCACCGCCGACCGGTCGTCGTACCCGTTGGTGCCGAACGTCCCGTCGGTGCTGAGCCCCGGGACCTGCTTGGCCAGCAGGAGCAGCAGCGCGGCGCCGATGATGGCCCCGACGAACTGCGCGATCCAGTACTCGATGGCGGTGCGCAGCGCGATGCGGCCCTCCAGCAGCATGCCGAGGGTGACCGCGGGGTTCAGGTGGGACCCGGAGATCGGCCCCAGCGCGTAGGTGAGGGCCAGAAGAGTGAACCCGAACGCCAGGGCGATGCCGAGGGCACCGATGTAGTCCGCCGCGAGGACGGCGGCTCCCACGGCGAAGAAGACCAGCAGCAGAGTGCCGATGAACTCGGCCGCGACCGTCCGTGTCTCCACGGGGTCCAGCTTCAGGGGGTCCAGCTTCGCGTCCATGGCGTCCTCCCAGGGATCTCGTGGACTGTCCTCGCATTGTCGGACGGTCCACTCCCGGGCGCCTGTCGAAAGATCGCGGGCCCTTACGGGCGGGCCCGCGGGCCGCTCAGCGGCTGAACAGCGGCTCTCCCGGCATCTCGGCGCCCACCGGCAGCAGCGCCAGGTCGAGGCCGCGCACCAGCCGGGCGCGGAGCACCTCGTCGGCGGCCAGGGCCTCGGCGATCCGCCGCGCGACCTCGGCGGGCGCGGCCTCGGCGGCCAGCGCCAGCGCCAGCGTCCCGTCCGCGTCGCCCGCGGCCACGAGGTGGGCGCGCAGGACGCCGTCCTCGGCGGCCAGCAGGCCGCGCAGGGCCTCGGCGACGGCGGGGTCGGCCAGCGGGTCGGTGCTGGTCCGGCCCTCGGCGAGGGCGAGCAGGGCCCGGCCCGTCAGGGGATAGGTGACAGGACCCGCCATGTCCACGACGATCGTGTCGGCCTTCTCGTGCGCCGCCGCCTGGAGCGCCTGGTGCAGGGGGACGGCGACGGGCCGCGCGTCCGCGCGCCAGCGGTGGAGCGTCTCCATCGACGTGAACGCGGGCAGCGCCCGCCGCCCGTCCGGCGCCTGGAGCGTGGGAACGGCCATGTCGCTGGTCTTCTCCCGCTTCAGCCCGTCGGGCCCCGTCTCCACCTCCCCCAGCACCGCCACCACCGGCACCAGCAGCCGCGCCCCCTTCAGCGCGGCCAGCACCCGCCCCTCCTCCGCCCGGTCGGCGGCCCAGGCGGCGAGCGCCTCGGCGAGTACGGGGTCGGCGGAGCCGTCGTCGTCGGAGAAACCGGGGTCCGGGATGTTCTTGAGGGCCACGGGGTGAGGGTATCGGGAGGTGGGGGGTGGCC
>NZ_JBPQTX010000123.1:0-18981 GCF_051386555.1 Streptomyces sp. URMC 126 | reverse complement strand
GACCGGCTGTATCAGCCCGTCCGGCGTTTGAGGACGAGCGGCGGAGCCGCGAAAAGGGGGTCTGGGGCACAGCCCCAGGAAACGGCGAAGGGGCGGGTCCGGGGCCTACTCCCCCCGCAAACGCTCCCGCACCCGCTCCACCACCTCCGCGTACCGCCCCTCCGCCCCATGCCGAGTAGGCGAGTAATACCGCTTCCCGTGCACCGCGTCCGGCGCGTACTGCTGAGCCGCGATCCCCCCGGGCAGATCGTGGGGATACTGATACCCCTCCCCATGCCCCAGCTTCGCCGCCCCCTTGTAATGCCCGTCCCGCAGATGCGCGGGCACGGCTCCGGCGAGCCCCGCCCGCACATCGGCCAGCGCCGCGTCGATCGCGAGATACGCCGCGTTGGACTTCGGCGCCAGGGCCAGCGCGATGGCCACCTGGGACAGGGTGATCCGCGCCTCGGGGAACCCGATCATGGCGACGGCCTGCGCACCGGCGACCGCGGTCTGCAAGGCGGTCGGATCGGCTAGCCCGATGTCCTCACTGGCGGAGATCATCAGCCGCCGCGCGATGAACCGCGGATCCTCCCCCGCCTCGATCATCCGCGCCAGATAATGGAGGGTGGCATCGACATCCGACCCCCGGATGGACTTGATCAGCGCGCTCGCGACGTCGTAATGCTGATCGCCGTCGCGGTCGTACTTCACCGCGGCCCGGTCGACCGTCTCCTCCAGCGTCTCCAGGGTGATCTCGCTGTCGCCCTTGTCGAGCGCGGCCCCCGCCGCCGCCTCCAGGGCGGTCAGCGCCCGCCGGGCGTCGCCGCCGGCGATCCGCAGCAGGTGCGCCTCCGCGTCCTCCGGGAGCGTCACCGCGCCGCCGAGGCCGCGCTCGTCGGCGATCGCGCGGTGCAGCAGCCCGCGCAGGTCGTCGTCGGTGAGCGCCTGGAGGGTCAGCAGCAGGGAGCGGGAGAGCAGCGGGGAGATCACCGAGAAGTAGGGGTTCTCGGTGGTGGCGGCGATGAGGGTGACCCAGCGGTTCTCCACGGCGGGCAGCAGCGAGTCCTGCTGGGCCTTGCTGAAGCGGTGGATCTCGTCGAGGAAGAGGACGGTCTCCTTGCCGTAGCCGCCGGAGGCCCGGCGGGCGCCGTCGATGACGGCCCGGACCTCCTTGACCCCGGCGGTGATCGCGGAGAGCTCCACGAAGCGCTTGTCGGTCGCCTGGCTGACGACGTAGGCGAGGGTGGTCTTGCCGATGCCGGGCGGCCCCCAGAGGATCACCGACGAGGGCCCGGCCGGCCCGCCGCCGGCCTCGCCGACCAGCCGGCGCAGCGGCGATCCGGGCTTCAGCAGATGGGCCTGCCCCACGACCTCGTCGAGGGTGCGGGGGCGCATACGGACGGCCAGGGGACTGCTCGACGGGTCTTTCTCCCGGCGGTCCTCTTCTGCGGCGGTGAACAGGTCGGGCTCCACGCTCGAAACCCTATGCCACCCCACTGACAACGCCGCCGGACGGTGCCCGTCCGGCGGCGTTGTTGCTGGTCAAAAAGTCACGGCTCAGGACTGGCCGGTCCAGAACGACCACCAGTTCGTCAGGATCGCCAGCCCGATGGCGCCGATCCACAGCACCGGCACCACCCAGTGGAACTCCAGCACCGCGCTCCGCACCGCGTTCGGCAGCGGGATGAAGCGGTGGCGGATGTTCTGCACGGTGACATAGCAGAACATCACGATGGTGGCGACCCAGGCGAGGCAGCACCACAGGCAGAGCGAGCCGATGACGTACAGCGACTGGTACTGCAGCCAGGTGCAGAAGCCGACGCCGAAGAGGGTGCCGGCCTGCATGCCCATCCAGTACCAGCGCGGGAGACGGGCGCCGGAGAGCAGCGCCAGGCCGATCGCGATGATCGCGCCGTAGCAGACCAGGCCGAGCATCGGGTTGGGGAACCCGAAGACGTGGGCCTGGTCGCTCTCCATGATGTTGCCGCAGGAGACGATCGGGTTGAGGCTGCACCCGGGGGTGAAGGACTGCCCGACCGCCTTGGCCTCCAGGATCTTGTTCTTGTCGATCGTGATGACCCAGGCGGCCAGCAGCCCGAGGGCGCCGGTGACGACCAGCAGCAGCCCGAAGGCACGACTGCCGCCCACCGCACCGGTGGCGGGCCCGTCCCGCTCCACGTCGTCGGTGTCGGAGCGGTCAAGAGCCGAGGTCGTCATAGCGCCGAAGATCCCATCAGTCGTCGGATGCGCCCATTCTGCACCAGGAAGAGGCCGATCAGCCCTGCCTGGCCTGGAGTTCACCCACGACGGCGTCGATCGGGACGGCGGTCTGCTCGCCGCTGCCGAGGTCCTTGAGCTGGACGACGCCCTCGGCCAGGTCCCGTTCGCCCGCCACCAGGGCGTAGCGGGCGCCCGAGCGGTCGGCCGATTTCATGGCGTTCTTCAGCCCCTTCCCGCCGAACGCGAAGTCGGCGGCGACGCCGGCCCGGCGCAGTTCGGTGACGACGCCGAACAGGACGCGCCGCGCCTCGTCGCCGAGCGGCACCGCGTAGACCTCGGTGGCGGCGGGCAGTTCGAGCTCGATGCCCTCGGCCTCCAGCGCCAGCACCGTGCGGTCGACGCCCAGCGCCCAGCCGACGGACGGCAGGGCCGGGCCGCCGATCATCTCGGACAGACCGTCGTACCGGCCGCCGCCGCCGACCGCGGACTGCGCGCCGAGGCCGTCGTGGACGAACTCGAAGGTGGTGCGCGTGTAGTAGTCCAGACCGCGCACCAGCTTCTCGTCGTCCTCGAACGCGACGCCCGCCGCGGTCAGCAGCGCGCGCACCTGCTCGTGGTACTCCTTGCACGCCTCGCAGAGGTGGTCGCGGAGCATGGGGGCGCCGACGAGCTGCTTCTGGACGGCCTCGCGCTTGTCGTCGAGGACGCGCAGCGGGTTGATCTCGATGCGGCGGCGGGTGTCCTCGTCGAGGTCGAGACCGCGCAGGAAGTCCTGGAGCGCGGCCCGGTAGGCGGGGCGGCACTCCTTGTCGCCGAGCGAGTTGAGCAGCAGGCGGAAGTTCTTCAGGCCGAGGGACTTGTACGCGTCGACGGCCAGGATGATCAGCTCGGCGTCCAGCGCCGGGTCCTCGGCTCCGATGGCCTCGGCGCCGACCTGCGAGAAGTGGCGGTAACGGCCCTTCTGCGGGCGCTCGTAGCGGTAGTACGAGCCGGAGTACCAGAGCTTGACCGGGAGGTTGCCGGACTTGTGGAGGTTGGCCTCCAGCGCGGCGCGCAGCACGGAGGCGGTGCCCTCGGGGCGCAGCGCGAGCTCGTCGCCGCCGCGCGTGGTGAGGGTGTACATCTCCTTGGTCACGATGTCGGTGGACTCGCCGACGCCGCGCGCGAACAGCTCGACGTTCTCGAAGCCGGGGGTCTCCACGTAGCCGTAGCCGGCGCGCCGGACCGGGGCGGAGATGGCCTCGCGGACGGCGAGGTAGACCGCCGAGTCCGGCGGGATCAGGTCGTAGGTGCCCTTGGGGGCCTTGAAAGTGCTCACGAAAGCTTCGTCACATTCCTCGTCGCGGAGCCGGGGTGCCGGTTCCGGGGCCGTACCGCGCCTGGGCCACTTCCCGCAGGTACGGGTTGGTGGCGCGCTCGCGGCCGATGCTGGTCTGGGGGCCGTGGCCGGAGAGGACCACGGTCGAGTCGTCGAGGGGCAGGCACACGCGGGCCAGGGACTCGAGTATCTCGGCGTGGTCACCGCCGGGCAGGTCGGTGCGTCCGATGGAGCCGGCGAACAGCAGGTCGCCCGAGAAGAAGACCGACGGGATGTCGGAGGACTCGGGCAACCGGAAGGTCACCGACCCCTTGGTATGGCCGGGCGCGTGCGCGACGGTGAACTCCAGACCGGCGAGGTCCAGCGTGCTGCCGTCGGCGAGCTCCTTGACGTCGTCCGGCTCCCCCACGGTCAGCTCGCCGAGGAGCTGCGCGCCGATGGAGCGGCCGAGGGCCTTCTCCGGGTCGCTCATCATGTAGCGGTCGGCGGGGTGGATCCAGGCGGGGACGTCGTGGGCGCCGCAGACCGGGACGACCGAGGCGACGTGGTCGATGTGGCCGTGGGTGAGGACGACCGCGACGGGCTTGAGCCGATGCTTCCTGAGTGCTTCCTCGACGCCCTGGGCGGCCTGGTGGCCCGGGTCGATGATCACGCACTCCTCACCGGCGGCGGGGGCGACCAGATAACAGTTGGTCCCCCAGGCCCCGGCGGGGAACCCGGCAATCAGCACATTCGTCCTTAATGTCGGCCTGCGTCGACGCGGCAGGGAGGCGGCCGGCGTGCCCGGCCGGTGCGCCGGTCACGTTTATGCCGGTTCAGAGCCTACCGGCGGCACCTCCGCCGCCGCGAACCCGTATACGGTACGGGCACGCTCGCAACAGGCGTTCCGACGGACGAGACGGCACGAGGAGACGACCCGGTGGTCAACAACGAGCAGCGGCGGCGGCAGCTCGCACGGGAGAAGTTCGAGCGGCAGCAGCAGCGCCGCGAGGCGCAGCGGCGCAAAGCCCGCAACCGGAACGCGTTGATCGCGGCCGGTCTCGCCGTGCTGATCGCCGCGGGCGGCACGGCGGCGGCCACGGGCGCGCTGGGCGGCGACGACAAGAAGGACGACAAGGCGTCGGCGGACGCGACCCCCAGCGAGATGCCCACCCCCTCGAAGGGCCCGGACCCGTGCGCCAAGCCGGCGGCCGGCAGCCCGGCGAAGAAGACGTGGAAGTCGGAGCCGGAGATGACGGTCGACACCTCCGCCTCCTACACGATGGCCCTCAAGACCACGTGCGGGAACATCGACCTCAAGCTGGACGCGGCCAAGGCCCCGCACACCGTCAACTCGCTGAACTTCCTGGCGGGCCAGGGGTACTTCGACCACACCAAGTGCCACCGCCTCACCGGTGAGGCCGCGGGCATCTACGTCCTCCAGTGCGGCGACCCGGAGGGCACCGGCGGGGGCGGCCCCGGCTACACGCTCGCCGAGGAGAACCTCAAGAGCGACCTCCTCAAGGAGCCGAAGGACGAGCAGCTCAAGCAGGCCAAGATGAAGATCTACCCGGCCGGGACGATCGCCATGGCCAAGACGCAGCAGCCGCACTCGACCGGCAGCCAGTTCTTCCTCGTCTACAAGGACAGCCCGCTGCAGCCGGACTACACGCCGGTCGGCACGATCGGCGCCGAGGGCCGGAAGGTCCTCGACAAGATCGCCGCCGCCGGGGTGCAGGGCGGAGGCCCCGACGGACCCCCCAACGCCACCGTCGTGGTGGACAAGGCGACGGTCGCCAAGGGCTGAGTCCGCACCCGTGGCCGAAGAGCGAATTTCCGGTCGCGGGATACGGACAGCCGGGCCACCGGTCGCCTATGTTGGCGTTGTGTAGGGTGCCTGCTCCGGCGGCTGCGAGGCACCCGAAACAGCACCGATCGGCAGTCAAATGATCAAGCCGCCGGACCGGGCGGGGCGCGGCTCCGCCGGGGACAACTGTGGACGATGCGCGCGGGCCGCGAACGGCCCCCGCATCATGTGGAGGAGGCGCTGTGAGCAGCGACCCGTGGGGCCGCGTCGACGAGACGGGGACGGTGTACGTGCGTACCGCCGACGGCGAGAAGGTCGTCGGCTCGTGGCAGGCGGGGAGTCCTGACGAGGCTCTCGCTTACTTCGAGCGCAAGTACGAGGGCCTGGTCGTCGAGATCGGCCTCCTCGAGCGCCGGGTCAGGACCACCGACCTGTCGGCGAAGGACGCGATGACCGCCATCGACCACCTGCGCTCGCAGGTCGACGAGCACCACGCGGTCGGCGATCTGGACGCGCTGCGCGGGCGGTTGGACAAGCTCGTCGAGACGGTCGAGAAGCGCCGCGAGGAGCGCAAGGCGGCCAAGGCCAAGCAGACGGACGAGGCGCGGACGGCCAAGGAGGCGCTGGTCGCCGAGGCCGAGGAGCTGGCCGCGAGCGAGCAGTGGCGCTCGGCCGGCGAGCGGCTGCGGGCCCTGGTGGACACCTGGAAGAGTCTGCCGCGGCTGGACCGCAAGACCGACGACGAGCTGTGGCACCGCTTCTCGCACGCCCGCTCGGCGTTCTCCAAGCGCCGCAAGGCCCACTTCGCCTCGCTGGACGCCCAGCGCGAGGAGGCCCGCAAGGTCAAGGAGAAGCTGGTCGCCGAGGCCGAGGCGCTGTCCGGTTCGACGGACTGGGGCGCCACCGCCGCCCGCTACCGCGAGCTGATGGCCGACTGGAAGGCCGCGGGCCGCGCCCAGCGGGAGGCCGAGGACGAGCTGTGGGCCCGGTTCCGGGGCGCGCAGGACGTCTTCTTCCAGGCGCGCGGCGAGGTGTTCGCGGAGCGCGACGCCGAGCAGCAGCAGAACCTCGCGCTCAAGGAGGATCTGGTCGTCGAGGCCGAGAAGCTGCTTCCGGTGACCGACCTCAAGGCCGCCCGGGCCGCGTTCCGTTCGATCAACGAGCGCTGGGAGGCCATCGGCCATGTGCCGCGGGACGCCCGCCCGAAGATCGAGGGCCGGATCCACGCGGTGGAGCGCGCCATCCAGGAGGCCGAGGAGGCCGAGTGGCGGCGGACCAACCCGGAGGCGCGGGCGCGCGCGGCCGGGCTGACCGGGCAGCTCCAGGACGCGGTCGACAAGCTCCAGGCGCAGATCGACAAGGCGCGTGCCGCGGGCAACGAGGCGAAGGCCGAGAAGCTCGGCAAGGAGCTGGAGGGCCGCAAGGCGCTGCTGGACCAGGCGCTGAAGGGCCTGCAGGAGTTCGGCGGCTGACGCCCGTGTGAAAGATGGCCCCGACGAACGTCGGGGCCGTCTTTCGTTGGGGGCTACGGCCTGCGGGCCGACGTCACGCGGTAGACGTCGTAGACGCCCTCCACCCCGCGCACGGCCTTCAGGACATGGCCGAGGTGCTTGGGGTCGCCCATCTCGAAGGTGAACCGCGAGGTGGCCACCCGGTCCCGGGAGGTCTGCACGGCCGCCGAGAGGATGTTGACGTGCTGGTCCGACAGGACCCGGGTGACGTCCGAGAGCAGCCGGGACCGGTCCAGCGCCTCCACCTGGATGGCGACGAGGAAGACGGACGACTGGGTGGGCGCCCACTCGACGTCGAGGATCCGCTCGGGCTGCTGCGAGAGCGAGTCGACGTTGACGCAGTCCGCGCGGTGGACGGAGATGCCGTTGCCGCGGGTGACGAAGCCGATGATCGGGTCGCCGGGGACGGGCGTGCAGCAGCGGGCGAGCTTGACCCACACGTCGTCCACGCCCTTGACGACCACGCCGGGGTCGGCGGACGAACGCCGCTTGGAGCGGCCGCGGATGGGCGCCGACTCCTCGATGTCCTCGGTCGCCGCGTCCTCGCCGCCGAGCGCCTGGACGAGCTTCTGCACCACGCCCTGCGCGGCGACGTGGCCCTCGCCGATGGCCGCGTAGAGCGAGGAGATGTCGGGGTAGCGCATCTCGTGCGCGAGGGTGACGAGCGAATCGCCGGTCAGGATGCGCTGGATGGGCAGGTTCTGCTTGCGCATCGCGCGGGCGATGGCGTCCTTGCCCTGCTCGATCGCCTCGTCCCGGCGCTCCTTGGAGAACCAGGCGCGGATCTTGTTGCGCGCGCGGGGGGACTTGACGAAGCCGAGCCAGTCGCGGGAGGGGCCGGCGCCGGGCGCCTTGGAGGTGAAGACCTCGACCAGGTCGCCGTTGTCCAGGGTCGATTCGAGCGGCACCAGCCGCCCGTTGACCCGGGCCCCTATGGTGCGGTGGCCGACCTCGGTGTGCACGGCGTAGGCGAAGTCGACGGGCGTGGCCCCGGCGGGAAGCGCTATGACGTCGCCCTTGGGCGTGAAGACGAAGACCTCGTTGCGGGAGAGGTCGAAGCGGAGCGACTCCAGGAACTCGCCCGGGTCCTCCGTCTCCTTCTGCCAGTCCAGCAACTGCCGGAGCCAGGCCATGTCGTTGACGGTGTCCTGGTTCTTGCCGGCGTTCTTCGGCACGTCCGTACGGATCTTGGAGGCGCCGGCGACGGCCTCCTGCTTGTACTTCCAGTGCGCGGCGATGCCGTACTCGGCGCGGCGGTGCATGTCGAACGTCCGGATCTGGAGCTCGACCGGCTTGCCGCTGGGCCCTATGACCGTCGTGTGCAGCGACTGGTACATGTTGAACTTGGGCATCGCGATGTAGTCCTTGAACCGCCCGGGCACCGGGTTCCACCGGGCGTGGACGGTGCCGAGCGCCGCGTAGCAGTCGCGGACGGTGTCGACGAGGACGCGGATGCCCACCAGGTCGTAGATCTCGGCGAAGTCCCGGCCCCGCACGATCATCTTCTGGTAGACGCTGTAGTAGTGCTTGGGCCGGCCGGTGACGGTGGCCTTGATGCGGGCGGCGCGCAGGTCGGCCTGGACCTCGTCGGTGACGATCGCCAGGTACTCGTCCCGCTTGGGGGCGCGCTCGGCGACGAGCCGGACGATCTCGTCGTACATCTTGGGGTAGAGGATCGCGAAGGCGAGGTCCTCCAGCTCCCACTTGATGGTGTTCATGCCCAGCCGGTGCGCCAGCGGGGCGTAGATCTCCAGCGTCTCGCGGGCCTTCTTCTCCTGCTTCTCCCGCTTGAGGTAGCGCATAGTGCGCATGTTGTGCAGGCGGTCGGCGAGCTTGATCACCAGGACCCGGGGGTCCTTGGCCATGGCGACGACCATCTTGCGGACCGTCTCGGCCTGGGCGGCCTCGCCGAACTGCACCCGGTCCAGCTTGGTGACGCCGTCGACGAGCAGGGCGACCTGGTCGCCGAAGTCGCGGCGGAGGTCGTCGAGGCCGTACTCGGTGTCCTCGACGGTGTCGTGCAGCAGCCCGGCCATCAGCGTCGCCGGGTCCATGCCCAGCTCGGCCAGGATCGTGGTCACCGCGAGCGGGTGGGTGATGTACGGGTCGCCGCTCTTGCGCTTCTGACCGCGGTGCCAGCGCTCGGCGACCTGGTAGGCGCGCTCGATCTGGCGCAGCGTCGAGGCGTCGGCCTTGGGGTCGTTGCCGCGGACGATCCGGAGCAGCGGCTCCAGCACGGGGTTGTACGGGCTCTGCCGCTGCACGCCCAGCCGGGCGAGGCGGGCGCGGACCCGGCTGGAAGAGGCGGAGCGGGCGCTGGGCGGCGGCGTGGGCCGCGGGCCGGCGCTCTCCTTGACCAGGTCGCCTCCCGGGGCGCCCTGCGGCCGGCCCCGCTTCCCGGACTCGGGCGCGCCGGTGCCCTGCGGGCGGCCCGTGGGCTCGGGCGTGCCCGCGGCAGCCGCGGCGTCCGGTGCGGGCTGGTCGGGCTGTGCCGCTGGGGACGCCCCCGGACGGAGTCTGGGGGAGAGCGGCTGGGCCTTGTCTGGCAAGAGCACTCCTCATGCGGGGTCCGGCCCCGAACGGGTCCGGACTGCCATGGTATCGATCCGGGCCGGGGAACCGCCTCCCGCCCGGCGGGGGCCAAGACGCACGGAGCGGGCCCCGGGGTTCTCCCCCGGGGCCCGCTCGCTCGTCGCGTGTGCGCTCAGACGCGGATCAGCGCGTCCACCGGCGCTCCGCCGAGCACCTTCTCCAGCCGCTCCCGGCCGGGGAGGAAGCCCAGCTCCATCAGGACGGCGACGCCCACGGGCTCGGCCCCGGCCCGCCGGATCAGCTGGAGGGACGCCTCGGCGGTGCCGCCGGTGGCCAGGACGTCGTCGATGACCAGGACCCGGTCGCCGGGCGCGAACGCCTCGGCGTGTATCTCGACCTCCGCCGTGCCGTACTCCAGCTCGTATGCCTGCGACAGGGTCGCGCCGGGCAGCTTGCCCGCCTTGCGCACGGGCACGAAGCCGACCCCGGCCCGGACGGCCACGGGGGCCGCCAGGATGAAGCCGCGGGCCTCCAGGCCGACGACCTTGTCGGCCCGGTAGCGGGCGCACAGCTCCGCGAAGGCCTCGGTGAGGGCGGTGAACGCCTCGGGGTCCGCGAGCAGCGGCGTGATGTCCTTGAACACCACGCCCGGCTTCGGGTAGTCCGGGACGTCGTGGATGCGGCTCAGCAGCAGCTCGCGCAGGGTCTCGTCGGCGCCTTCGGCGCCCCAGGCGGTCATCGGCGCTTCCCGCCGCGGCCGCCGCGGTTGCGGCTCACGGGCTGCCGGCGCTGTCCGACCACACCGGCCGGGGAGGCGTCCTGCGGCTCGTCGTCCCCGTACTCGGCGGCTTCGGCCTCCTGGGCGTCCCGGGGCTCGTCCTGCCCCGAGTCCGCCTTGGCGGCCTGCGCGGCGCGCTTGGCGTGGACGCGCCGGGTGAGGGCCTTCATCCGCGGGTCGCGCTCCTTGAGGTCGGCGACCAGCGGGGTGGCGATGAAGATCGACGAGTAGGCTCCGGCCGCGAGGCCGACGAACAGGGCGAGCGAGATGTCGTTCAGCATGCCCGCGCCGAGGAAGCCGCCGCCGATGAACAGCAGGCCGGCGACCGGCAGCAGGGCGACGACCGTGGTGTTGATGGAGCGCACCAGGGTGCCGTTGAGGCTGCGGTTGGCGATCTCGCTGTACGTCCAGCGGGTCTGCTTGGTGATGTCCTTCGCGCTCTCCTTCAGGCCGTCGAAGACGACGACGGTGTCGTAGAGCGAGTAACCGAGGATGGTCAGCAGACCGATGACCGTACCCGGGGTGACCTCGAAGCCCACGAGGGCGTAGATGCCCACGGTGATGGTGAGGTCGTGGATGAGGGCGACGAGGGCGGCGAGCGCCATACGCCACTCGAAGGCGATGGCGAGGTAGATCACCACGAGGAGCATGAAGACCGCCAGGCCCGTCCAGGCCTTGTTGGCGATCTCCTCACCCCAGCTGGGGCCGACGATGTCAGTGTTGATCTTGTCGGTGGGGACACCGAGCTTCTTGGCCAGGGCCTCCTGGGTCGCGCGCGACTGGGCCGCGTCCAGCTCGCTGACCTGGACCCGCAGCTTCCCCTCACCGGTCTTCTGGACGATCGCGGTGTGACCGGAGGCGGTCTCCACCGTCTCCTTGGCGTCCTGCACCGACACCGACGTCTTGTCGGTGGTGTTGAAGATCGCGCCGCCGGAGAACTCGATGCCCATGTTCAGGCCGCGCACCGCCAGGCCGACGATGGCCGTGATGGTGATGAGGATCGAGATGCCGTACCAGATCTTCCGTTTGGCGACGAAGTCGTAGCCGACCTCGCCTCGGTAGAGCCGGGCGCCGAGGGTGCCGAGTCGTGACATCTCACGCCTCCTTCGGGTCGACAGGGGCGGAGGGACGGCGGCGGGAGGCCCGCAGCGGCGGCTTGGCGCCGAGCCGCTTGGGGTCGAGACCGGACCAGGGGTGACCGCTCGCGAAGAACTTGCGGCGGGCGAGGAGCGTCATCAGCGGCTTGGTGAAGAAGAAGACCACCACGACGTCGAGCAGCGTGGTCAGACCGAGGGTGAACGCGAAGCCCTGCACCTTGCCCACGGTCACGATGAAGAGCACCGCGGCGGCGAGGAAGGACACGAAGTCGGAGACCAGGATCGTCCGGCGGGCGCGCGGCCAGCCGCGCTCCACGGCGGGACGCAGACTGCGGCCCTCGCGGATCTCGTCCCGGACCCGCTCGAAGTAGACGATGAACGAGTCGGCGGTGATACCGATGGCCACGATGGCACCGCAGACGGCCGGGAGGTTCAGGGCGAACCCGATGGCCTTCCCGAGCAGCACCATGATCGTGTACGTCAGGACCGCCGAGGCCGCGAGGCTGGCGAGCGCGACGAGCGCGAGGCCGCGGTAGTAGACCACCAGGTAGATCACGACGAGCGCGAGACCGATGGCACCGGCGATCAGACCGGCGCGCAGCTGCTCGCCGCCGAGGGCGGCGGAGACGGTGGTCTCGGTGACGACGTCGAAGGACAGCGGCAGGGCGCCGTACGACAGGATGTTGGCGAGGTCGTCCGCGCTGGACTGGTCGAAGTTGCCGCTGATCTCGGCGCTGCCGCCGGGGATCGGGCCGTTGACCCGGGGGGCGGAGACCGCCTGGCCGTCCAGGACGATCGCGAACCGGTTCTGCCCCTCGGGCTTCGAAGCGAGCTGGCCGGTGACGTCGCTGAACTTCTTGGCGCCACTGCTATTGAACTTCAATTGCACCTGCCAGCCAGTAGCCCGCTGGGTGTCAAGGGCTGCCTTGGCGTCTGTGACCTCGACGCCCTTGATCGCGACGGGCCCCAGGAGCAGCTTCTCCTGGCCGTCCTTGTCGCAGACGACGATGTCGTCCTGAGGCTTGGCGAGGGCCGCCTTCTTCGCGGCCTGGGCGCGCGCCGCCTTGGTGGAGCAGTCCAGGGCGGCGAACTGCTTCTGCAGGTCGTTGGAGGGAGCGTCCGAAGGCTTGGGGGACGGCGTGGGCGGCTTGGGCGCCTGCGGGGCCTTCAGGGCCTCCGTGACGGCCCGGCCCTGAGTGCGGGACGAGGACGGGGTGGCGGAGGAGCCGGGGGCGGACGCGGTGGGCGTGCCGGAGGGCGTGCCCTTCTTGTCCTTCTCGCCTTCCTTGGCCTTGTCCTTGGTGTCCTTGCTCTTGTCGCCCTTGTCCTTGTCCTTGCCGGTGCCGGCCGACGCGCTCGGCGTGGGCTCGGGCAGCTTGCCGGCGGGCGCGGCGACGAGCACCGGGCGGAAGGTGAGCTGGGCGGTGGTGCCGACCTGCTCACGGGCCTGCTTCGCGTTCGTCCCCTTGGGGATGTTCACGATGATGTGCTTCTTGCCCTGCGTCTGGACCTCGGACTCGGTCACGCCGAGACCGTTGACACGCCGGTCGATGATGCTCGCGGCCGTGTTCATGTTGGTCGTGTTGATCGCGTTGGGCTGGCCAGGCTGGTTCTTCGCCTCGAGCGTGAAGCTCGTGCCGCCTGCCAGGTCGATACCCAGGCGGGGGGTGGTCTGCCCGGAGGCGAACATTCCCCCGACGAGCGCCACCATGGCGATCAGGATGAGGGCCAGGACTCTGCCCGGCCTGCCCTGGCCGCCCGGGGACCTGCGGCCCTTCTTCGGTGCTGCCACCTTGTCGTTTCTCCCTGTCCAACCGCCGGGCGTCGGGTGTTCGCCGGGCGGCCACGAAGTTTGTGGGGACCTGCCCCCCGCCGGAGCCTAGACCGTCAGCGAACCGCGACGCACCGAGCGGTGGGTGCGTCGCGGTTCCAGGTGGGGCTACTTCGCGTCGGAGTCGCCGTCCCGCTTGCCGTCCTTCGGCTCCGCCTTGGCGGCGTCCGCCGGCTTCTCCGCCGTCGCGGTCTCGTCCTTCGCGGAGGCGTCGGCCTTCGCGGGGGCGTCGGCGGCGGTGTCCTTGCCGAGGTCGATCTTCTTCTCGCCGGCCTTCTCGGCGGACCCGTCCTTGTCGTCACCCTCGGTCAGCGACGAGAGGTCGTCCGGGACGACCGGGGCCTCGTCGTCCGACGGCTCGATGCCGTGGATGATGCGGTTGTACTCGTCGTCCGGCAGGACGGCACCGATGGCGTTCTTCGCGTAGATCGCGTGCACGCCCGGGGCGACCTCAAGGAGGACCGAGTCCTCGCTGATCTCCTTGACGGTGGCGTACATGCCGCCGATCGTCCGCACACCGGTACCCGGCTGCATCTGGTCGCGCATCTGCGCAGCCTGGCGCTGCTTGTTCTTGGCCGACCGGGTCATCAGGAACATGGCCCCGATGAGCACGATGAACGGCAGGAGAGTCATGGGATTCACGGGACGGGATTTCCTTCACACGACCGCTTGGGGATGCGGCCTGGTCTACGGGGGTGGTATGCCGTGCCATACGGACGGCATCGGCGGAGTCTAAGCGAGTCCGCACCAATGGAACAACGCCCAGCATGGCACCCGGGTTCCTGGCCGGACCAGTCCCCGCGCCGTCACTCGGCGAACAGGGAACTCTGTCCCGCGCCGCCCTCACCGGCCCGGCCCGCACCCCCGGCGACCTGCGGCGGCACCATGCCGAGGTGCTCCCAGGCGGCGGGGGTGGCGATCCGTCCCCTGGGGGTCCTGGCCAGCAGTCCCTCCCGGACCAGGAAGGGTTCGGCGACCTCCTCGACGGTCTCCCGCTCCTCCCCGACAGCCACCGCCAGCGTGGACAGGCCGACCGGGCCGCCGCCGAAGAGCTTGACGAGCGCGGTGAGCACGGCCCGGTCCAGCCGGTCGAGGCCGCGGGCGTCCACCTCGTACACCTCCAGGGCCTGCGCCGCGATCTCCCGAGTGATCAGGCCGTCGGCCTTCACCTGGGCGTAGTCGCGGACCCGGCGCAGCAGCCGGTTGGCGATACGGGGCGTGCCGCGCGACCGGCCGGCGATCTCTGCCGCTCCGGCGTCCTCTATGGTCACGTCGAGCAGCCCGGCCGACCGCTTGACGACGCGCTCCAGCTCGGCGGGGGCGTAGAACTCCATGTGCCCGGTGAAGCCGAAGCGGTCGCGCAGCGGGGGCGGCAGCAGGCCGGCGCGGGTGGTGGCGCCGACGAGGGTGAAGGGCGGCAGCTCCAGGGGGATGGCGGTGGCGCCCGGGCCCTTGCCGACGACGACGTCGACGCGGAAGTCCTCCATCGCCATGTACAGCATCTCCTCGGCGGGCCGGGACATGCGGTGGATCTCGTCGAGGAAGAGGACCTCGCCCTCGGTGAGGGACGAGAGGATCGCCGCCAGGTCGCCCGCGTGCTGGATGGCGGGGCCGGAGGTGATGCGGATCGGGGCGCCCATCTCGGCGGCGATGATCATCGAGAGGGTGGTCTTGCCGAGGCCGGGGGCGCCGGAGAGCAGGACGTGGTCGGCGGTGGCGCCGCGGGCCCGGGCGGCGCGCAGCACGAGGTCGAGCTGCTGCCGGACCCGCTCCTGGCCGACGAACTCCCCCAGGTCCTTGGGCCGCAGCGCGGCCTCGACCGCTTGGTCCTCACCGTCGGCGGCGGCACCGACGACGCGGTCGTCGGCGGGGGTGCTGTCGTATGCGGACTCGTCGTCCCAGTTCACGAGGGAAACCTCACGGTGCGGATGGAGGGGCCGCCGTCAGCGGCCCGTCCGGGGTTCGAGGACAGTGCGCGAAGCGCGGTCCGGGGAGTGCGGCTCTTCGGACCGCTGCGCGGGGAGAGCCGTCGCCCTGGGGGCGGGGCCGGGGCGGAACCCACCGCTCACCGAGCCCGGTTCAGCGTCTGCAGCGCGGCCCGCAGCAACTGCCCGACCTGCGGCGTACCGCCCGCGGCCGCCGCCTGCGGTGCCACGGCCTCGACCGCTTCGTCGGCTTCGCGGGGCGCGTAGCCGAGGCCGACGAGCGCGGCGTGCAGTTGGTCGCGCCAGCCGGCGGCGGCCGAGGGGGCACTCGCGGCGGCCGGCGCGGAACCGACCGGTTCGCCCAGCCGGTCCTTGAGTTCCAGCAGCAGCTTCTGCGCCCCCTTCTTCCCGATGCCGGGCACGGCGGTGAGGGCCTTCTCGTCCCCCGTCGCGAAGGCGCGGCGCAGGGCGTCCGGCGAGTGCACGGCGAGCATGGCCTGGGCGAGGCGCGGGCCGACGCCGCTCGCGGTCTGGAGCAGCTCGAAGGTCTGGCGCTCGTCGTCGTCGGCGAAGCCGTAGAGGGTCAGGGAGTCCTCGCGGACCACGAGGGAGGTGGCCAGCCGGGCGGGCTCCCCCACCCGGAGCGTGGCGAGCGTGCTGGGCGTGCACTGGACGGCCATGCCGACGCCGCCGACCTCGACGACGGCGGTGTCCGGGGCCAGGGCCGCGACGGGGCCGGAGACGAAGGCGATCATCGGGTGCCCTTCGGGAGACGTACGGGAGCGGAGGCGCGGCGCTGGGCGGCGGCCGCCTGCTGGAGGCGGCCCGTGGCCGGAGCGCGCCAGATGTGGCAGATGGCCAGGGCGAGCGCGTCGGCGGCGTCGGCCGGCTTGGGCGGCGCGTCGAGCCGGAGCAGCCGGGTGACCATAAAGCCGACCTGGGCCTTCTCGGCCCGGCCGGAGCCGGTGACGGCCGCCTTGACCTCGCTGGGCGTGTGCAGGGCGACGGGCAGTCCGCGGCGGGCGGCGCACAGCATGGCGACGGCGCTGGCCTGGGCGGTGCCCATGACCGTGCGGACGTTGTGCTGGCTGAACACCCGCTCGACGGCGACGTACTCGGGCCGGTGCTCGTCGAGCCACTGCTCTATGCCGCGCTCGATGAGGACCAGCCGCTCGGCGGTGTCCGCCTCGGCGGGGGTGCGGACGACGCCGACGCCCACCATGCGCAGCGGACGTCCCGCCGTGCCCTCGACGACGCCGACGCCGCACCGCGTCAGCCCCGGGTCCACCCCCAGCACGCGCACTCCGCCCCTCCTTCGGTCAACTGTTCCGGCAGGTTATCGGGCGGCACTGACAACGCCCCGGACCGACCCGGACCGACGGGTTCCGGACCAGCGGATTCCGGGCCGGCGGATTCCGGACCACAAGCGCGACGGGCCGACGGGAGGAGTCCCGTCGGCCCGTCGGCGGTGACCTTCGGCGACCGGCACCAACCGGCATCAACCGGCAGCGGCCCCGGATCAGGCGTCGACCTTGGCCATCACATCGTCGGAGACGTCGAAGTTGGCGAAGACGTTCTGCACGTCGTCGCTGTCCTCCAGGGCGTCGATCAGCTTGAAGATCTTGCGCGCGCCCTCCTCGTCGAGCTCCACCTGCATGGTGGGGACGAAGTTGGCCTCGGCGGAGTCGTAGTCGATGCCCGCCTCCTGGAGCGCGGTGCGGACCGCGACCAGGTCGGTGGCCTCGCTGAGGACCTCGAAGCTCTCGCCGAGGTCGTTGACCTCCTCGGCGCCGGCGTCCAGGACCGCGCCGAGGACGTCGTCCTCGGTCAGCTCGCCCTTGGGGACGATGACGACGCCCTTGCGGTTGAAGAGGTAGGAGACCGAGCCCGGGTCGGCCATCGAGCCGCCGTTGCGGGTCATGGCCACGCGGACGTCACCGGCGGCGCGGTTGCGGTTGTCGGTGAGGCACTCGATGAGGACGGCCACGCCGTTCGGGCCGTAGCCCTCGTACATGATCGTCTCGTAGTCGGCGCCACCGGCCTCCAGGCCGGCACCACGCTTGACGGCGGAGTCGATGTTCTTGTTCGGAACGGACTGCTTCTTGGCCTTCTGAATGGCGTCGTACAGCGTGGGGTTGCCGTCGATGTCGGCACCGCCCATGCGGGCCGCGACCTCGATGTTCTTGATCAGCTTCGCGAAGAGCTTGCCGCGCTTGGCATCGATCACGGCCTTCTTGTGCTTCGTCGTAGCCCATTTAGAGTGGCCGGACATCCGCCTGTCTCCTTCGCGTTACCCATCCTGAACGAACGACTGAGATCCTACCGGGATCTCACCGCTGCGCGGCGCGCACCATCTCCACGAAGAGCCCGTGCACCCGGTGGTCGCCGGTGAGCTCCGGATGGAACGACGTCGCGAGCACGTTTCCCTGGCGCACGGCCACGGTGTGGCCGTCGTACCGGGCCAGGACCTGCACGTCGGCCCCGGTCGACTCGACCCAGGGCGCGCGGATGAAGACGCCCTCGACCGGGCCGCCGTCGACGCCGGACACCTCGACCGCCGCCTCGAACGACTCGTTCTGGCGCCCGAAGGCGTTGCGGCGCACGATCATGTCGATGCCGCCGAGGCTCTCCTGGTCCTCACGGCCGTCCAGGATCTTGTCCGCGAGCATGATCATGCCGGCGCAGGTGCCGTAGACCGGCATCCCGGACCGCACCCGCTCGCGGAGCGGTTCGAGCATGCCGAAGACCACGGCCAGCTTGGACATGGTGGTGGACTCGCCGCCGGGTATCACCAGGCCGTCGACCTCGGCGAGCTCCTCGGGACGGCGCACCGGGCGGGCCGTCGCGTCGGCGGCCGCCAGGGCCACGAGGTGCTCGCGGACGTCGCCCTGCAGGGCGAGGACACCGATGGTGGGGGTGGACACGATCGTCCTGCCTCTCGGTCGTACGGGCCGGTGGGCGGCCCGCGCCTGTGCCGCGGACCGCCCACCGGGAACTGCGGGGACTACCAGCCGCGGTTGGCGTACCGCTCGGCCTCGGGGAGGGTGTCGCAGTTGATGCCGACCATGGCCTCGCCCAGGTTGCGGGAGGCGTCCGCGATGACCTTCGGGTCGTCGTAGAAGGTGGTGGCCTTCACGATGGCCGCGGCGCGCTTGGCCGGGTCGCCGGACTTGAAGATGCCGGAACCGACGAAGACGCCCTCGGCGCCGAGCTGGCGCATCAGCGCGGCGTCGGCCGGGGTGGCGACACCGCCGGCGGAGAACAGCACGACCGGCAGCTTGCCGAGCTCGGCCACCTCCTTGACCAGCTCGTAGGGGGCGCGCAGCTCCTTGGCGGCGGCGAAGAGCTCGTTGTTGTCGAAGCCGCGCAGCTTGGCGATCTCGTTCTTGATCTGGCGCAGGTGGCGGACGGCCTCGACGACGTTGCCGGTACCGGCCTCGCCCTTGGACCGGATCATCGCCGCGCCCTCGGCGATGCGGCGCAGGGCCTCGCCCAGGTTGGTGGCACCGCAGACGAAGGGGGTCGTGAAGGCCCACTTGTCGCTGTGGTTGACCTCGTCGGCCGGGGTCAGGACCTCGGACTCGTCGATGTAGTCGACACCGAGCGACTGCAGGACCTGGGCCTCGACGAAGTGACCGATGCGGGACTTGGCCATGACGGGGATGGAGACGGCGTTGATGATGCCCTCGATCATGTCCGGGTCGGACATCCGGGCCACGCCGCCGTCCTTGCGGATGTCGGCGGGCACCCGCTCCAGGGCCATCACCGCGACCGCGCCGGCGTCCTCGGCGATCTTCGCCTGCTCGGGCGTGACGACATCCATGATCACGCCGCCCTTGAGCTGCTCGGCCATGCCGCGCTTGACGCGTGCGGTGCCGGTCTCGGGGGTGGGGGACGTGCTGGTGGTGGACACGATGTGACCTCACTATCCGGGGCGGTGACGCGGCAGCGTCATCCTGTGCTGCCGCAGCGTCATCCAAGCCGCCCGGGCGGCTTGGATG
>NZ_JBPQTX010000122.1:0-19221 GCF_051386555.1 Streptomyces sp. URMC 126 | reverse complement strand
GCGGGAAGGGGAGCGACAGCGGGGAGGGGAGCGACAGCGGGGAGGGGATCGGTACCGGGGAGACGGCCGGAGAAGGGGCTCGACCGGTGACGACCGTGGTACGCAAGGCACATGACTGACACCGACAGCACGCGGAGTGGCGTACGACCGGGTCCGCTCGACGCGATCACCGACGTGGCGGGCCTACGGGTCGGGCACGCGGAACTGGCCAGCCCCGGGGCGCTCACCGGGACGACGGTGGTGCTCACGGAGCCGGGTGGCGCGATCGCGGCCGTCGACGTCCGGGGCGGTGGGCCGGGCACCAGGGAGACCGACGCGCTCGATCCGCGGAACCTCGTACAGCGGGTGGAGGCCGTCGTCCTCACCGGCGGCAGCGCCTTCGGGCTGGACGCCGCGTCCGGTGCGGTGAACTGGCTGGAGGAAGCCGGCCGGGGCGTCCCGGTCGGCCCCGGTCCGACGCAGGTCGTACCGGTCGTCCCCGCCGCCGCCCTCTTCGACCTCGGCCGCGGCGGCGCCTGGCGGGCCCGGCCCGACGCCGCCCTCGGCCGGGCGGCCATCGAAGCGGCGGCGTTCGCCGAGCCCGGCACACCGGTGGCCCAGGGCAACGTCGGCGCGGGCACGGGCGCCGTCGCCGGAGGCGTCAAAGGCGGCATCGGCACCGCGAGCCTCGTCCTCCCGTCGGGGATCACCGTCGCCGCGCTCGCGGCCGTCAACGCGGCGGGGGCGGCGGTCGACCCGGCGACGGGGGTCCTGTACGGGCGGCTGTACGGCGGCGGACGGGTCGACTACCCCGATCCCGCCCGCCACGAGGCGGCTCAGCGTGCCCTGGCCGCCGCCCGGGAGGAGACGGCACGGCGGACGGCGGGATCGGTCCGGCAGCCGTTGAACACGACGCTCGCCGTCGTCGCCACCGACGCCCCCCTCACCCGCGCCCAGGCCCAGAAGCTCGCCGGCACGGCCCACGACGGACTCTCGCGCGCAATCCGGCCCGCCCACCTCCTCACCGACGGCGACACCGTCTTCACCCTGGCCACGGGCACCCACCCGCTGCCCGCTCACGGCACGCCCGACGCCGCCGGCCTCCCCCTCGGCACCGTCAACGACATCCTCGCCGCCGGCGCGGACGTCCTCACCCGAGCCGTGACGAAGGCGCTCTACGCGGCCGAGAGCGTGGACGGTCCGGGAGGGGTGTTTCCGTCGTACCGGGAGCTGTACGGGGGGTGATGCGGGCTGTCGGCCGCGCCCGCGCCGCCGCGGCGGTCGTCCGGCGGGTACTTCGCCGGCCACCCCCTCACCCGCACAACGCACTAGTGCGTAACGGCCTTGCTGCTAGGGCGAAATGCGCCTACGTTCCTGAGCCATGATCACCACGCTGCCCGCGACCACCACCGTCCTGGCCGGACGGCACGTCCGCCTCGAACCTCTCGGTGAGGCCCACCTCACCGACCTGTTCCACGCCGCAGGCGGTGACGACGAGGTGTGGCGCTGGACGTCCTCCCCCACACCGCGCACCGAGGACGAACTCGGCACCATCCTCAAGAAGCGGCTCACCGACCCCGCCTGCGTCCCGTTCGCCGTCGTGCACCTCGGGAGCGGGCGGGCCGTAGGAGTCACCTGCTTCTTCGACGCGAGCGTCCGGCATGAGCAGTTGGAGATCGGCGGGACCTGGTACGGGCGGGCTCACTGGCGCACCGCCGTCAACACCGAGAGCAAGCTCCTGCTGCTCGCCCACGCCTTCGACGACTTGGGCATGGGACGCGTCTACTGGAAGATCGACCACTTGAACGAGCGGTCGCAGGCGGCCGTACGGCGGCTCGGGGCCGTGGAGGAGGGGACGTTGCGGCGGCACCGGCAGCGACCGGACGGGAGTTGGCGCGACAGCGTGTACTTCTCGATGCTGCGGGAGGAGTGGCCTTCCGCGCGGGAGCGGCTTACCAGCCGCCTTGAGCGGGGATAGCCGGGTGTGCGGGAGCGCGCTTCGCACCGGAGCGCCTCCCTTTTCCGGCCGGAGCCCCTGAGGGGGCCCGTACCGGCAGGGCACGGCAAGCGGGGCACGCGTCGGCCCCTGCCCGTACCGCCGCGATGACGGCGTTACGGGCAGGGGCCGGTCCCGTTTCCCTCTCCGGCGCACGGCGTCCGGCGCCGCGGCTACGCGGCTATCGGTTCGCCCTTCTCCCGGGGCACCGCGTCCGCCACCGGAGTCTCGGTGCGGGGGTGACGCGGGAGGGCGAAGACGAGCAGGAGGACGACGGCGAGCAGGCCGGTGACCCACCACAGGGCGTTGCTGTAGGCGTCGCCGAAGGCGGTGGCCGCCCGGCCCTTGGCGACCGCGTCCTCGTCCAGGACGCCGAAGAAGACCACCGAGACGAGCCCCAGCCCGATCGCGTTGCCCAGCTGCTGGGTGGTGTTTATCAGACCGGACGCGGAACCCGCGTGCTCGCGCGGCACTTCGGAGAGGACCGCGTCGGTGAGCGGGGCGACGATGAAGCCCATGCCCGCCCCCATGACCGTCAGCGGCAGGGCCATCTGCCAGGAGGTGATGCCGTCGCCGTAGTGGCCGGTCTCCCAGATGTAGAGCAGCACGCCCGCGGCCATGACCACCGCGCCGGCCTGGAGCACCTTGCGGCCGAAGCGCGGGACGAGCTTCTGGACGGACATGCCGGCCGTGATCGACACGGCGATGGAGAACGGGATGCCGGTCAGGCCGGACCGCAGCGCGCTCCAGCCGAGGCCGAGCTGCATGTAGAGGGTCCAGCAGAGGAAGTAGATGCCCGAGACGATGCCGAAGGCGAGCTGGACGCCGATGCCGGCGGCGAAGCTCTTCACGGAGAAGAGGGAGAGCTCGACCAGCGGGGATCCGTCCTTCCGCTTCTTGTACCGCTCGTACACGACGAACAGGGCCAGCACGACGGCGCTGCCGCCCATCAGCAGGAAGCCCCAGAGCGGCCAGCCCAGCTCCCGCCCCTGCGTGAGCGGGTAGAGGAACATGACGATGCCCAGGGTCGCGAGGGCGACGCCGGCGAGGTCGAGCCTCAGCGCGTCCTCGGCCTTCGACTCGGAGATGAAGCGACGGCCGAGCAGCAGGCCGGCGATGCCGACGGGCAGGTTCACGAGGAAGATCGGCCGCCACTCCAGGCCGAGGATGTTCCACTCGGTGAGCAGCGCGCCCAGGATCGGCCCGGAGACGGCGCCGAGTCCGACGATGGCGCCGAACATGCCGAAGACCTTGCCCCGCTCGTGCGCCGGGAAGGTGGAGTGCACGATGGCCAGCACCTGGGGCACCATCAGCGCCGCGGTGCCGCCCTGCAGGACGCGGGCGGCGACCAGCAGGTGCGGGTCGCCGGCGACGCCGCACAGCATCGAGGCCAGGGTGAAGCCCCCCATGCCGAGCAGGAAGACCCGTCGGCGGCCGTATATGTCCCCGAGCCGGCCTCCGGTGATCAGCCCGGCGGCGAAGGCGAGGGCGTAACCCTCGGTGATCCACTGAAGGACGCTGAACGAGGCGCCGAGGTCATGGCTGATGCTGGGCATCGCGATGTTGACGATCGTCACATCGACGAGGTCCATGAAGGACGCGGTCAGCACGACGGCCAGCGCGATCCAGCGGCGGCGGTCGAGGGGCGGATCGGTGCTCAGGGAGCTCACGGGGTACTGCCTTCCACTTCGTGTTCCGGGTGTCCCACGCTAGAACCCGTCTAGGTCAAGCTGTGTCCTAGATCCCTGGCACGCTGGCGTTATGACCGACACACCCGTACGGCTTCTGAATCTGCTCTCCCTCCTGCAGACCCCACGCGAATGGCCGGGCAGCGAACTCGCCGAGCGACTCGGTGTGAGCCCGCGGACGATCCGACGGGACATCGAGCGGCTGCGCGACCTCGGCTACCCCGTACAGGCAACGATGGGAGCCGTCGGTGGGTACCGGCTGGCCGCCGGGGCGGCGATGCCGCCGCTGGTGCTGGACGACGAGGAGGCGGTGGCCATCGCGGTGGGCCTGCGGGCCGGGGCCGGGCACGCCGTCGACGGCATCGAGGAGGCGTCCGTACGGGCGCTCGCCAAGCTCGAACAGGTGCTGCCGTCCCGGCTCCGCCACCGGGTGACCGCCCTCCAGGCCGCCACCGTCCCGCTCACCTGGGGTGACGGGGCGACCGTCGACCCGCGGACGCTCACCGTCATGGCCGCCGCCACGACCGGCCACGAGCGGCTCCGGTTCTCGTACCGCACCGCCGAGGGCGTGGAGACCAAGCGGCTGGTGGAGCCGAACCGGCTGGTCAGCACCGGTCGCCGCTGGTATCTGGTCGCCTACGACAACGACCGCGAGGACTGGCGCACGTTCCGGGTGGACCGGGTCAGCGATCCCTTCCCGACGGGCGCGCGCTTCGAGCCGCGCGAGCTGCCCGCGGAGAACGCGGCGGAGTTCGTCAGCGGCTCCGCGGCCCGGCGGCAGCCGGAGCTGCGGATGGTGGTGACGCTCCACGCGCCCGCGTCGGCCGTCGCGGCCCGGCTGCCGCACTGGATGGGCGCGCCCGAGCCGGTCGACGACGGGACCTGCCGGCTGGACACGGAGTGCGCCGATTCCGTCGAGTGGGTGGCCTTCCACCTGGCGATGCTCGGGTGCGAGTTCGAGGTGCACGAGCCGGAGAAGCTGATCACGTGCACAAGGCTGCTCGGGGAACGGATCACCCGGGCGGCGGGCGGCCCGGCCGAGGCATAGCCGGGAGGGGGCCGTCCCGGTTCCGGGCCCGGAACAAGGCCGGGGCAGGGCCGGCGAAACAGGGCCGGGACAGACCGGAGAACCACCGGACAAGAGGAGGACCCCGGCGCAGGGGGGGGAGGCGCCGGGGTCCGATCTATAAGCATATGCCCTTTTAGGCCGCCGCGTCGAACCCGGTGTCGTGAGCCATCTTCTTCAGCTCCAGAAGCGCGTGCTTCTCGATCTGCCGGATCCGCTCCCGGGTGAGCCCGTGCTGCTTGCCGACCTCCGTCAGCGTGCGCTCCCGCCCGTCCTCGATCCCGTAGCGCGCCTTGATGATCGACGCGGTCCGGTGGTCGAGCCGGCCGATGAGGCTCTCCAGTTCCTCGCTGCGCAGCAGCGCGATGACCGACTGCTCCGGCGACACGGCGGAGGTGTCCTCCAGCAGGTCGCCGAACTGGGTCTCGCCCTCGTCGTCCACCGACATGTTCAGGCTGACCGGGTCCCGGGCCCAGTCGAGGACGTCGCCCACGCGCTCGGGCGTGGTGCCCAGCTCCGCGGCGATCTCGGCGTGCTCGGGGTCACGGCCGTTCTCCCGGTTGAACTCGCGCTGCACCCGGCGGATGCGGCCCAGCTCCTCGACGAGGTGGACGGGGAGCCGGATGGTGCGCGACTGGTCGGCGATCGAGCGGGTGATCGCCTGGCGGATCCACCACGTCGCGTACGTGGAGAACTTGAACCCCTTGGTGTAGTCGAACTTCTCCACCGCGCGGACCAGGCCGGCGTTGCCCTCCTGGATCAGGTCGAGCAGCGGCAGCCCGCTGCGCGGGTACCGGCGGGCGACGGCGACGACGAGCCGCAGGTTCGACTTGATGAAGACGTCCTTGGCGCGGGCGCCCTCGGCGGCTATCGCTTCCAGCTCCTCCCGCGAGGCGCCCCCGGCCTCGCCGGACTCCAGGCCGTCCAGGATCTGCCGGGCGTACACGCCCGCCTCGATGGCCTGCGACAGCTCGACCTCCTTGGCGGCGTCGAGCAGGGGTGTCCGCGCGATCTCGTCCAGGTACATGCCGACCAGGTCGCGATCGGCGATCTCCCCGCTCGAGGCGCGAACGCTGCTTGCCTCGTCGACGCCCTTGGCTTCGGGCTGACGACGGGCGACGGCACGGGTTGCCATGCGTACTCCCTTGCGATGAGACGGTCGCGGGATCTTGCGTGAGACGGTCGCGACTCGCTGTGCGAACCCGTCCGAAGGAAAGAACGACTGCAATCCGGACAGAATTCCCAGGAGACGCCTTCTTTTTTACGATCATGCAGTACCCTGTCCCGCCACACGCGGGGTACGCATGCCGGACGGACCGACGGACGTCCTGGTCAGAGCCGGTACGGCGGGGGTGCCGAGGAGGTCCCGAGCCCCTCGCCGCACACCGTGACCATCGCGCCCATTGAGACGGCCGTCACCATCGACGCCTTCCCCGCGGCCTCGGAAGAAATCGGCGGAACGCCGCGGCCGGGCCGCGCCCGCCGCGCTCTCCCCGTCCCGAAGGACGGCCTTCGGGGCCGCACGGTTGCGTGGCCCCCTTCCCCGGCGCCGGTACGACCGGGGCCGGAGTGGTGACCGCGGGGCGGCGGAGCGAGCCGGTCCGCTGATCCACTTGCCGCCGGGCGAACGCGGGTGTGCGCTGGTTTCCAGGGGGCCGGTTCCCCCGGACGGACCGCGGCGCTCCGACCGGCCGCGGCGGCGTTCGCACCGTAGCGGCGGCGTTCGCGCCACAGCCGCCGCGTTCGTACAGCGGCGGTGTTCACACCATGGCGGCACCTCCGCCGGGCGGTCGCCACCGCGCCCGCGGCCCCGCCGGTCCGGGGACGGACGAGAGGAGCCCTGCCATGCCGACGCACGCGATCCTTCCCCACCACACCCCGGACGGCCCCGGGCCCGTCCCCAAGGGCGCCCGGCTCCCCGCGCGCGGGACACGGACGGGCCCGGTCCCCGACCGGAGCCGTCCCGCCTGGGCCGTACCCGCCTGCCTGGGGTTCGTCCTCTTCCTGTACACCGTCTTCCTCGCGCACGAGAACGGCTTCTCGGAAGCGGGCGGCTGGCTGCTGGGCCTGGTCACGGCGGCGGTCGCGACCGGCATCGGCTACCTGCTGGTCCGGGAGCGCAACGCGATGATCCCCGAGGTGCGCGCGGCGGCGTACGGCGCTCTCGCCGGCAGCACTCTCGGCTTCCTGCACAGCGTGGCCGGGGGCACCTGGCTCCGCTCCCTGGGCATCGGGCTCGGCTTCGCCGTACTGGTCGGGCTGGCGTCCTACAACCTGTTCCACTGGAACGAGCGGCATCGACACTGAGCGTCCGCTTCGCGACTCGGGGTATGCGTTCGACGTCGTGACGGCCACAGCCGCGCCGGAGTGCGTCCGCCGGAATGGGGCGGTGGCCTTCGACGCGGACGCCGAGATCGTGTACGCCGATGTCGAAGAACGATCGATGCGTTACGCCTACCCGGAAGGCGACGGCTTCGTCTTCATGGATGCGGACACCGGCGAGCAGCTCACGGTCGACTCCGCCGTCGTCGGCGACGCCGCCAAGTACCTGTCCGACAATTCGCGGGTTGGCGTAACGCTGTACAAGGGCCGCCCGCTGGCCATCAGTATCGGCTCTGTGGTCCAGCTGGTCATCGCCGAGACCGGGCCGCCCACTCAGGGCGACGGCACCAAGCCCGCCACCCTGGAGACCGGAGCCGAGATCAAGGTCCCGCTGTTCGTCGCCACGGGCGACAAGGTCAAGGTCGATACGCGCGACGACCGCTACCTCGAGCGGGTCACGTGACAGCAGCCGCTGCCGGCTGCCTGCCGAAGGCAGCTACCTGCCCTGACGGCGTCCCACCGAGCGGGACGCCGGCTCGCGCCGGTCGCGGCCCCCGTCGTGACGCCACGGGTCGACGACCGCGCCCGCACGGCCCGTTCGCCCGCTCCGCGGAGCGACCGAAGTCCGGAGGTGTACGTCGGAAGACCGTTACCGGAGTGACGGGAGAGTCCTAGCGTGACGTCATGACCGACACCACCGGAACACTCGACGAGGCCCTCGAACGCCTCCACGCGAACGGACCGGAACGGGAGGGGTGGCTCACCAACCACGCTCCGATGACCGTCGAGGCGCTGGTCCGCAACGGGCACGCGCCGCGCGTCCACCGCTGGCTCGACGGGTACCGGCACAAGCTGGAGGACCTGCCGCGCCCCACGGGTGTCCGGATCGCCGAAGGCGAAGGGGCGGGCACGGGCGCCGCCTCCGACGCGTCCTGGCGCACGGCGCTCGGCGACCCCGCCCGGCTCGGGGACTGGATCGACCACTTCACCCGCGTCCTGGCCGAACGGCCGTGGCGCGACGTGGTCGTCGAGTGGTGGCCACGGCTGCTGCCCGGCATCACCGGCGGCGCGACGCACCCCGTCATCCGCACCGGTCACGCCGTCCGGTCACTCCTCGACGGGGACGAGACGGCGCCGCGGCTCGCCGAACTGGGGCACGCCTTGGGCTACTGGGCCGCCCGCCACCAGCCGCTCGCCGTGCCGGTGGCGGCGTCGGGGACGGCCGGGATCGGCGCCGCCCTGGCGGCCGTGCCGGGCATCGCCGACCCGCCGGCGGGCATCCGCGCCCGCTTCGCGCGGCTGCCGGAGACCCCCGGCTGGCCCGCCGCCGCGAACGCGCTGCGCCCTCCCGCCGGCCCCGACGAGGTGCCCGGGATGCTGGCCGAGCTCGTTGGGGAGACGGTCCTGCGCTACGGCGAGCGGGCCCACGGCGAACCGGTCATGCTCGTCCACGCGGCGACCGCGCCCAACGCCGTCCTCCGCGTCCTGCCCGTACTCCCCCGCGAGCTCTGGCCCGCCGCTTTCCACGCGGCCTGGGAGGCCGCCGCGTCGGTGACGGCCGCCTACCCCGCGCCGGGGACGCCGGAGCCGGTCACGGGGGCGCCCGCCACGGCCGACGAGGCCTTCGCCCGGGCGGCGGAACACGGCGACGAGCACGCGATCAAGTTCACGGACACCGCGCTGGACGTCGTCGCGACCGGCCCGGGCGCGGCGGCGGGGGCGCTGGCCGCCACCGCCCGCGCCTTCGAGCTGATCGCACCGGGGAACGCGTGAGCGGGGCGCCCGCCGCCCGGCGCCCCGCTCCTCCGGCGGCGGGTGCCCGGCCCCTCCGGCGGCGGGGCGGGCCGCCGGCCCCTCAGCCGAACTGCACCGACCGCTTGGCCAGCCCCAGCCAGAACCCGTCGATCACACTGCGCTGGCTGCCGAGTTGTTCCTCGGCCGCTCCCAGCGCGACGAAGAGCGGGGCGAAGTGTTCCGTGCGCGGGTGGGCGAGGTGCGCCGCCGGCGACTTGTGGGCGAAGTCGAGCAGGGCGTCGACGTCCTGGGCCTCCAGCGCCTCCCGCCCCCAGTCGTCGAACTCGGCGGACCAGGCGGGCGTACCGCCCTGGTGGCGCAGGGCGGCCAGGTTGTGGGTGAAGAAGCCGCTCCCGACGATCAGCACACCCTCGTCCCGCAGCGGGGCGAGCCGCCGTCCGATCTCCATGAGGCGCACGGGGTCGAGCGACGGCATGGACATCTGGAGCACCGGGACGTCGGCGTCCGGGTACATCTCGACCAGCGGTACGTACGCGCCGTGGTCCAGGCCCCGGTCCGGCATGTCGTGGACGGGCAGACCGGCGCCGCGCAGCGTGGAACGGACCCGTTCCGCCAGGGCGGGGGCGCCCGGGGCGGCGTACCGGACGCGGTAGTAGTGCTCCGGGAAGCCCCAGAAGTCGTAGACCAGCGGCACGGTCCGGGTCGCGCCCAGGGCCAGGGGGGCCTCCTCCCAGTGCGCCGAGACCATGAGGACGGCGCGCGGCCTGGGCAGCTCCGCCGACCAGGCGGCGAGCTGGCCCGGCCACAGCGCGTCGTCGGCGAGGGGCGGGGCGCCATGGGAGAGGTAGAGGGCGGGCATCCGTCCCGAGACCGGGGCGGGGGCCGGGGTGTCCTGCACGGTCACTCCTGAGTTGTGCTTGAAGTTTCAAGCTTTACAGCTCAACTTTAGCCCTGTCTTATTTAGACTTCAAGAACTGCGCCGCCGCTCGCCCAGCGGGCCCGGCGAACCGGCCGACCGACGAGTGGAACAGTGGATGCCATGAGGAACGAACCCGCAACGGACCCGACGGAGCCCCGCTGGCTCTCCGCCGAGGAGCAGGCGACCTGGCAGGCGTACCTCCACGCCACCACGCTCCTGGAGGACCACCTCGACCGTCAGCTCCAGCGTGACGCGGGGATGCCGCACATCTATTACGCGCTGCTCGTGCAGCTTTCGGAGGCGCCCCGCCGCCGGATGCGGATGACCGAACTGGCCCAGCAGGTCAAGATCACCCGGTCCCGGCTGTCACACGCCGTGGCGCGCCTGGAGAAGAACGGCTGGATGCGGCGCGAGGACTGCCCCTCCGACCGGCGCGGGCAGATCGCGGTCCTCACGGACGAGGGGTTCGAGGTGTTGCGGAAGACGGCGCCCGGCCACGTCGCCGCGGTACGGGCGGCGATCTTCGACCGCCTTACGCCCGAGCAGGTCGCCGAGTTCGGCGAGATCTGCGCGACCATCGCGAGCGGCCTCCAGCCGGCGGGCGCGGACCTGCCCTGGCTGCGCTGAGACGCGGCGGGTGAGCCGTCGGTGCTGCGGGGGGCGCTGGTCTCGCGAGCGGTCGGCGCTCCGGCGGCCGGGCTTCGCGAGCGGTCGTACGGGCCGGGCCCCGGCACGGCGAAGCCCCCGCGCGGAGGGTTCCGCGCGGGGGCTTCGACCTGCTCTCACCGCCCTTGGGCGGGCGGTGAGCGGTGCTCCCGATGGGCCGCCGCGGCCGTCGTCATCGTCGCCGTCACCGTCATCCTCACCGGACGGGAACGGGGAGCCGCAACGGGTGCCGGCACCGGGAGCCGAAACGGGATCGGCTCAGTGAGCCATCACCGGAACGGCGTCCTCGACAGCGCCCTCCCCGTCGCCCCCGCCGGCCTTGGCCGCGGCGGCGTTCGGGCGGCCGGCGTTGACGAAGACCACGGCCACCAGTGCGGCCAGCGTCAGGATGCCCGTCGCCCAGGCGATGCCGACCTGGAAGCTGTGCACCGTCGCCTTGATGCCCAGCACCTGGATGGCCTCCACGGACGTGGCACCCGCCCGGTGGGACGAGACGTAGTCGTCCTTGGCGCTGGTGGCGAGGGTGTTCAGCAGGGCGGTGCCGATCGCGCCGCCGACCTGCTGCGAGGTGTTGACCATCGCGGAGGCGACACCGGCGTCACGGGCCTGGACGCCGTGCGTGGCGAGGCTCATGGCCGGCATGAACGCCGTACCCATGCCGATGCCCATCAGCAGCAGGCCCGGCAGGATGCCCGTCACGTACGAGGTGTCGGTGTCGATTTGGGTGAGCAGCGCCATGCCGAGGGCGGCGACCAGGAAGCCGGGGCCCATCAGCCAGCGGGCCGGGATCCGGGTCATCAGACGGGCACCGATCTGCGTCGAGCCGGTGATCATCGTGGCGATCATCGGGAGGAAGGCCAGACCGTTGGTGATCGGGCTGTACTCCTTGATGCCCTGGAGGTAGAAGACCAGGAAGAGGAACAGACCGAACATGCCGATGGAGGCGAGGCCGAGCGCTCCGTACACACCGCCGCGGTTGCGGTCGGTGACGACGCGCAGCGGCAGCAGCGGCGACTTGACCTTGCTCTCGACGACGGCGAAGGCCGCCAGCAGCACCACGGCGGCGACGAACAGGGCCAGCGTCAGACCGGCGGTCCAGCCGTCGCTCTCGGCGCGGGTGAAACCGTAGACCAGCGAGACCAGGCCGAGAGTGGCCAGGATGACGCCGGGGATGTCGAGCTTCGACGGGTTGCGGCTGCCCTCGGGCTCGTGGATGACGGCGACGGCACCGGCGGCGGCCACGGCGGCGAAGGGGATGTTCACGAAGAACGTCCAGCGCCAGTTGAGGTACTCGGTGAACACGCCGCCCAGCAGCAGACCGACGGCACCGCCACCACCGGCGATGGCACCGAAGATGCCGAACGCCTTGGCGCGCTCCTTCGCCTCGGTGAAGCTGACGGCGAGCAGCGACAGCGCCGACGGCGCGAGCAGCGCGCCGAAGACGCCCTGCAGGGCGCGGGCGGCCAGCAGCATCCCGGTGTTGACGGCGACACCACCCAGCGCGGAGGCGAGGGCGAAACCGATGAGGCCGGTGATGAAGGTCTGCTTGCGGCCCCACAGGTCGGCTATTCGGCCGCCGAAGAGCAGCAGTCCGCCGAACGCGAGGGCGTAGGCGGTGATGACCCACTGCCGGTTGCCGTCCGAGATGCCGAGGTCGGCCTGGGCGGACGGCAGCGCGATGTTCACGATGGTCGCGTCGAGGACGACCATCAACTGGGCCAGGGCGATGAAGATCAGCGCTTTCCAGCGCCGGGGATCCGGGGTGGTGGTGTCGGGCATGGAAGGGCCTGCCTAGCGGTGGGAGAGGTGAGCGAGAACCGAAGGAATGACGGCGCGTCGTCGACGGATGTGACGTGACGTGCACGACACGGCCGACGAAACGGGTGACACGCGCTGAGTAAGTGAGTGAGTGAACAAGTAAGCGCTGTGCGAGTCGGACGGCTTGACCGGGCGGTCAGGACGAGCGGGCGGACGGACGGGTGAGCGGGCGGTGCCTAGGACGTACAGGTCGGACTATGGCAGGTGGGTCTGACAACGGGGCCGGACCTACCGCCGGTTGTGGCGTAGTTCGTCGAGCGTGGCCGCGGAACCGGGCAGTTCGGAACGGGCCGGGGTCATCAGGCCGTCCAGGAACAGCTGGAGGTGCCGGTGGACGAACCGGTCGAAGTCCAGGCAGCCCTTGCCCGGCAGCGGTCTGGTCAGCTGGGTGAGGGCCACCATGAGGTCGCCCACGTCGATGTCGGAACGCAACTGCCCCGCCTCGCGGGCGGCGGCCATGAGCTCCCGGATGTTCCGGTCGAGCCGGTCGCGCGCCTCGACGAGATCCGGATGATCGTGATCCACATCAGAGTCGAGCAACGGGCACAGCGCGCCCACCCGTTCGTCTGCCGCGGCGTGAACGAATCGCCTCAGCGCACGGAAAGCATCGGGCTCCTCGGCTCGTGCTGTCTCGGCGCGGTCCGCGATGCGGTCCATCACCGAGAGGGTGACATGGTGGATCAACTCGCGGCGGTCCGCGAAGTGACGGTACAGCGTCGCATTGCCGACGCCGACGCGTCGAGCGATTTTGTCGAAGGAGAACTCGGCCCCGTGCTCGACCAGTACCTCGCGGGCGGCGGCGATGATGCGCTCCCGATTGCGCTGGGCGTCGGCACGCAGCCGCGGCTGGGTCACGGTCACGAGGGCCTCCCTTCTCTCTTCTCCGGACGACGCGCTTTCGACGCGACGCACGATCACGCTCCCCGACCAAACGGGGAAGGACTCCCCGTTTGCGCGGGGACGAGAGCTAAAACGGGGAGAAGCTCCCCGGATATTTCCCCTCCGCGCGATTCTTCGACGTGGCGTGCGTCACGTTTGCGGCGGCCGGCATCCCCCACTTGCCGTAACCCCGAAGGCGCACGGACGTACGACGGCCCAAGGTGTTAGTCACCCGGCAGGAGGTGACCGGCATGAAGACCCTGGCCATCCCCCTGGTGGCGGCCACGCTGTTCGCCCTCACCGCACCGGTGACGGGCCGGGCGGGCGCCCACCAGCCGGCGGCCGTGGCCCTCCCGCCCGCCGGGCCGGACCCCACCGGCCGTCCCCCGTCCGGCCCCTGCGCCCTGCGCTCGGGCACCCGCTCGGTCTCGGAGAGCGCCCGCACCCCGCGCGGCTACGCCCGCTCGCGGGGGACGGTACGGGCGATCACGCTCTTCATCGACTTCCCCGACGCCCCGGGCAAGGGCAGCCCGCGCAAGCGGTACGCCGAGTTCTTCCCGGCCGTCCCCGACTTCTACCGGGCCAGCTCCTACGGGCGCCTCGACTACCGCTCCACGCCGCTGCTGCGCTGGATCCGCATGTCACGCCCGTACGCCGCGTACGGCATACGGCGCGGCACGCCGTTCGACACCCGCAGCGACACCGGTTACCACGCGCTCGCCAAGGAGATCGTCGCCGCGATCGACGGCACCGTGGACCTGCGCCGCTACGACCTCGTCAACGTCCTGGCCAGCCCGGACGCCGGCCCGCCGGCGACGGAGGACGTCCGCTCCGTGACCTTCGCCGGGGCACCGACCGGCCTGCGCACCCGCCACGGCGCGGCCCTGAAGAACATCTCCTTCATATGGAGCCGCCAGACGGGCGACAGCCCGTACCGCGTCCTCGTCCACGAGAACGCCCACAGCTTCGGCCTCCCCGACCTCTACGCCACCGGCCACGGCAACCGCGTCGTCTCCCCGGTCGGGCACTGGGACCCGATGGACGAGGACTGGGGGCCGGCCAACGACTTCCTCGCCTGGCACAAGTGGAAGCTGGGCTGGCTCGCGCCTCGGCAGGTGCGGTGCGTCACCGCCGCGGGCAGCCACACCTACACCCTCACCCCCACCTCCACCCCCGGCGGCACCAAACTCATCGTCGTCCCCGTCTCCCGCCGCCGCGCCCTCACCCTGGAGGCCCGCACCCGCGGCCCCCTCGACCACGCCGTCTGCCGCCCCGGCATCCTCGCCACCACCGTCACCACCGACCGCCCCTCGGGCACCGGCCCCGTCCGCGCCATCGACGCCACCCCCCACGGCCGCGGCTGCTACACCACCGACCCCAACGTCACGGCCAGCCTGAGCGACGCCCCCTACCCGACCGGCGGCCACGGCACGATCGACGGCGTCACCATCGACGTCCTCGGCCAGGACGGACGGGGCAACTGGCGGGTCAAGGTGACGCGTTCACGACGGTAAGGGCTGGGGAGGCGGCGCGGGCGGGCGGGGATCGTTCACCGGTGGCCGGCGTGACGGCAGTAACGTGGCGGGCGGAGGCGGTGGGGAGCGCCGTCTGTGCCGGGTGTGAGGAGGGTGCCGGGGGTGCCGGACGACAGGCTGGTATGCGGGCGGGTGCGGGTTCCGGTGGGGGCGGACGCCGCGCGATGGGTGACCCGCGGCCGGGTGAAGCGGGTGCTGTTCGTCGTCCACAACGTCACGTCCGCCACGCGTCTGCTCGACGTGAAGCCGCTGTTCGACGGGGATGTGCGGGTGCAGATGGCGGTGACGTGCACCGGGTCGTCTCCCTTTCTCGCGGGGGTGCCGGAGCTGCTGGCCAGGACGGGGCTGCCGGTGCTGCCGTGGGAGCAGGCGAAGGAGGAGGCGGGGGCCTTCGATGTGGTGATCTCGGCGAGCTACGGGGGCGAACTGGAGGCTTTCGAGGGGAAGTTGGTCGTCCTCTCGCATGGGGTTGGATACAATAAGAGGCTGGCCGCGCCGGGAGCCGGGAGCCGGGAGCCGGGAGCCGGGAGCCGGGAGCCGGGAGCCGGGAGCCGGGAGCCGGGAGCCGGGAGCTCTCGTGCGCCCAGGGCGTCCGTGGCGCGTGGGGCGAGTGCGGCGGCATGGCGGCGCGACGGCGTTCTCGCGGAAGTGAACGGGCACGCGGCCGGTGTGGACACCCTCGCCGAGCTGGCGGCCGCCGGCGATGCCGACCCGCGCGCGGCGGCGCCGGTCTTCGGCCTCGCGCCGGAGTGGCTGCTCCACGAAGGACGGCCCCTGGCGACGGCGACCGTCCTCTCCCACCCCGAGCAGTTGCGACGCCTCCGCGCCGCCTGCCCGGAGGCGGCCCCCACGGCCGTACTCGCGGGTGACCCCTGTTTCGACCGGATCCTCGAAGCGCTCCCCCAGCGCGACCGCTTCCGCCGCGCGTTCGGCGTCACCCCCGGTCAGCGGCTCGTCGTCCTCAACTCCACCTGGGCGCCCCGCTCGCTCTTCGGCGACGGCGGGGCCGACCGCCGAGCGGACGACGCGGATCCGGACGCCGGCGCGGGCGACCGGCTGTCCCGGCTGCTGTCCCGGCTGACCTCCGAGCTGCCCGCGGACGAGTACCGGACGGTCGCCCTCCTGCACCCCAACATCTGGTACGGGCACGGACCCGGCCAGGTCGACGCCTGGCTGAAGCGGGCCCGGGAGGCGGGGCTGACACCGGTGGACCCGCTGGAGGACTGGCGGCAGGCGCTGATCGCCGCCGACTGCGTGATCGGCGACCACGGCAGCGTCACCTACTACGCCGCGGCCATCGGCCGGCCCGTACTCCTCGGCTCCTTCCCGGAAGCCGACCTCGACCCCGGATCCCCGGTGGCCGCGCTCGGCCGGACCGCGCCGCACCTGCGGGAGTCGGACGACCTACGGCACCGGATAGCCTCGGTGATCGAATCCCACGACCCGCGTGCCTACGTGGAGTTGCGGAATCTGACGAGCTCGGCGCCCGGCCGCTCCGCGGCGCTGCTGCGGAACGTCCTCTACCGGATCATGGACCTCCCCGAGCCGTCCGCACGCCCCGCGCTCCTCGACCGGCTGCGCCTCCCCGCGTTCCGGCCCGCCGTACGGACCGCTCCCGTCCGCGTACTCACCCGGGTGCTGCGCACCGACCCGCCCGAGGTCGCCGTCGTCCGCCACACCGATCCCCTGGACGAGCCCGAGGACCCCGGCGCGGACGCCGTCCACACGGCGGTCCACGAGGACACGTCCGACGCGTCCCTCCTGGACACCGCCGACGTCATCCTCCGCACCGGCGCCCCGGACGACCCGCGGCTGGGCCCGCCCTCCGCTTGGGCCGCCGAGATCGCCGAACGGCACCCGCACTGCGGGCTGGCCGCGTACCTCACCGGCCCCGACCAGGGCACCGTCCGCACCCGGACCGGCGACCTGCTGCGCCTGACCGCCGCCCCGGCCGCCGACGGCCGACCGGACCTCTGCGACCCGGCCGCCTACGCGTCGGCCTTGTACGCCTGGCTGAACGACGGCCACGGCGTTCCGGCCGAGCTGACGGTCGTCACGGGCGCGATACGGCACCGCGTCTCCGTCGTCGGCGCCGCGGCTGTCGAACGCGTTCGAGGAGACGTGCCGTCGCGCGGCTGCCCCGAGGGACGGCCGGAGTAGCGGGACCACGGCGTTACGCGATCACGTGCGAGGGGTCACGGTTGATCACACCTCGCTCCGTCTCCTTCCCCCGTCTCCTCGCCCTCCAGACTCGCCCGTACCCGTGCCAGCCCCTCCGCGTCGCCGCCCCGCTCGTACAGGCGCTCCGCCCGGCGCAGGAACTCGGTCCGCCGCTCGGCGTCCTCGGCGCAGCGGGCGCGCAGTTCGGCGGCGTCCGCCTGCTGGAGTTCGGCGCCTTCGCGGTCCATGACGGCGAGGGCCCGGTCGAGGCAGAGGCGGGCGGCGGCCGGGTCGGCGGCGGCGAGGTGGGTCTCGCCGAGGCTCATGTAGACGCGGCCCTCGTTGTAGGGGTCGGGAACGGGCAGGGCGCGGAACATGGCCAGGGCGGTGTGCAGCGTGCGGACGGCCTCCTCGTGCCGGCCGGCGCCGCGCAGGGCGCGCCCGATGTGGTCCTCCAGCAGGGCCAGCCCACGGGGAACGTCCGTCGCGCCGTCCTCTTCCGGTCCGATGCGCCGCAGCAGCCCCTGGGCCGTCGTGAAGCAGTCCTGAGCCTCCTGCCACCGCCATTGCCGCAGGCGCAGCAGTCCCAGGGATTCGACGGCGGTGGCCTGGCCGCGGAGGTGGCCGGCGGCGCGGTCGGCGTCGGCGGCCTCGTTCAGCGCGGCCTCGGCTTCGTCCCACCGGCCCCGGCCCAGGTGGGCGAAGGCGAGCTGGGCGAGCATGCGTCCCACGGCGCGCGCGTCGCCGAACTCCTCGGCGCGGCGGCGGGCGGCGGCCACGCCGCGTCGGTGGGTGTCGACCCACTGGTCGTGGAAGCCGAGCCGCAGGTGCAACCCCCAGGTGGCCTCGCACAACTGCCAGACGAGGTCGTCGAAGCCGAAGGCCTCGGCGGCCCGGACGGCCGCGGCGAGGTTCTCGCGCTCGCGGCGCAGTTCGGCGAGGGCGGCCCGGCCGTCGTCGGGGTCGCGGTCGGCGGGCAGGGTCAGTCCGTTGTAGGCGGGGCCCAGCCGCCAGCGGCCGGGCAGCACCCGGAAGTCGGCCGCGGCGGCGTACCGCAGGTACCAGACGACCGTGCGCCGGACGGAGGCGGCGATCTCGGCGGGGCCGTCCTCGGCGCGGGCCCGCCGCTCGGCGTCGGCGCGGACGAGGTCGTGGAAGCGGTACCGCTCCTCTCCGACCTCCTGGAGGAGGTGGACGCCGGCCAGTTCCTCCAGCAGCACCCGGGCCGCGCCCTCGGTGGTGTTGGCGGTCCGCGCGGCGGCGGCCACTCCGATCTCCGGCCAGGGGTGGACGCCCAACAGGCGGTAGAGGCGGGCGGCTTCGGGGCCGAGCTCGCGGTAGGTCACGTCGTGGGCGCGGCGGACGGCGTCCGTCCCGTTGCGATCGTCCATGTCCTCAGGGTTCCCCGGAGAACCGGCGAGCCGCCGTTCCACGGTCTCCCAGCTCAGGTGTGCGCGGGTGGCGACCAGCGCCCCCGTCTCGCAGAGCGCCAGGGGCACTCTGCCGCAGCGCCGCGCGACCGCGGCCATCCGCGCCGTGTCGCGCGCCCCGACGCGCCCGCCCCCGGCGGCCACCCGTTCCAGCAGCAGGACGGCGTCGGCCTCCGGCAGGGGGTCCAGGGTGAGGAAGCGGGCCCCCGGGTCACCGGCCAGGCCGCCGAGCCGGTAGCGGCTCGTGATGATCACCAGTGAGCCGGGGGCGGCCGGGATCAACGGCCTGACCTGGGCTTCGCTGGACGCGTCGTCGAGCAGGACCAGCATCCGCCGGTCGGCGGTGAGGTCCCGGTAGAGGTTCTCCTGCCGCCGGGGGTCGGCCGGAATCCGGTCGGCCGCCACCCCGAGATCCCCCAGCAGCACCTCCAGCGCCTCACCGGGCCGGACGGCGTCCCGCGCCGCGGGCCCGCCCAGCCGGACGTACAACTGCCCGTCGGGAAAACGGTCCTTGAGCCGGTGGCCGCAGTGGACGGCGGTGGCGGTCTTTCCGATGCCGCCCTGCCCGTTGAGTACGGCGACGGAGGCGGCCGGACGATCCCCGGCGGCGCCGTCCGACAATTCCCGGAGGGCGTCGACCACCGCCTCGCGGTCGGTGAACACCCCGCTGGCGGCCGGCAGTACCCACGGCACATGGCGGGGCACCGCCCGGAGGCGCGGCGCTCCGGTCTCCCGCACCCAGTCGCGCAGTTCCCGGGCGAAGTCGGGGTGGGCTTGGGCCCGAGCGCTCAGCGCTTCGGCGACGCGCCGGACGTCGTCAAGACTGACGGGCGGCCCGTCCCCGTCGGCTCCGCCCATTCCACCCGTTCCGCCCGTTCCACCCGTTCCGCCAGGGCAACCGCTTCCATCACCACTACCGCTTCCATCACCGCTCCCGTCCTCCCCGCCCCGCCGCTCCCGCCTCCGCAACCGCGCGAGCCCCTCGGCGGCGCGTCTCCCCATCTCCCC
>NZ_JBPQTX010000121.1:0-19272 GCF_051386555.1 Streptomyces sp. URMC 126 | reverse complement strand
CCGCCGGCCGTCTCCCCGGTCACCGGCCCCCGATTACCGTCCCTGTGCCACCGCCCCCGCGCCACTGTCCACCGGCCCGCCGCCGGGACCGCCGCCCGGCCCGTCCACCGCGCCGCGCCCCTCGCGTCGTCCGCCCCGTACCTTCCGGCCGCCGCCTCGGGTCCACCCGACGGCGCCCGCCACGAGGACCACCAAGGCGAGCACCTCGGAACCCGCCCCCGCCCACGGCAGGGCGCCCAGCCGGCCCGTGCCCGCGAGGAGGCCGCCGAGGGCGCCGGCCAGCGTCTGGCCCAGGTAGACCGCGCTGTTGTTCAACGCGAGGAGCATGCCGCCGTGTTCGCCCCCGATGGTGAGGAGGCGGTGCTGGACGAGCGGGAAGCAGGACCAGTGGACGAAGCCCCAGAGGGTGAGGACGGCCGCCGTGCCCGCCGTGGAGCGCAGCGCGGGGGTCAGCGCCGCCAGGACGACGGCGAGCAGAGCCAGCGCGCCGGCGAGCCCCCGGCGGGGGTCCACGCGGTCCGCGAGCCGCCCGCCGGCCAGTACGCCGGTGAAGCTGCCGACGCCGAAGAGGAGCAGGAGCCAGGGCCGTGCCGCGGTTCCGACGTGCCCCGACCGGTCGAGCAGTGCGCCCAGATAGGTGTAGACGACGAACGTCCCCACCGTCCAGCACACCGTCGTGAGCAGGGCCGAGGGTGCCCGGCGGACCCGGAGGGCGGCGGCCCTCCGCCGCGCGCCCGTTCCGCCCGGGCCCGGCACCGGCGGCAGGCAGGAACGGAGCCCGGCCAGCGTGACGAGGGACAGCAGGACGACGAACCCGAACGCCCAGCGCCAGGACGAGGACCGGCCGATCAGGCCGCCGAGCGGAACGCCGAGGGCGATCGCCGTGGTCATGCCCGCGTAGACGACGGACAGGGCGCGCCCCCGCCGCTCGGGGGCGGTGATCCCGGCCGCGAGGGCCGAGGCGGTCGAGGAGTACAGCGCCGCGCCGGCGCCCGCGACGACCCGGCCGAGCAACAGGACCGGATAGGAGGGCGCGAGGGCCGACAGGGCGTTCCCCGCCGCGAACACGACCAGCACCGTGGCCAGCAGCGGGCGGCGGCCGACGGACGAGGTGAGGCCCGCCAGGACCGGCGCGGCGATCGCGTACGTCAGCGCGAACACCGTCACCGTCTGGCCGGCCGCCGCCGTGGACAGCCCCAGGTCGCCGGCGATCGAGGGCAGCAGGTCCGCGACGATGAACAGGTCCGTCCCGATGGCGAACATGCCCAGGGCGAGCAGCAGGATTCCGCCCCGGCCCCCGCCCCTGCCGTCCGACGTCCGTTCCGGCACCGTGCCGTCCGCCATCGCGCCCACCCCTTTTCCCGCGCGCACCGTAGTAACCGGTCATATGGTTACTGCCTTCGAGATCGGTAACCTAACATGGGGTTATGAGTGCGGAGCAAGAGCGTCAGGACCCCGACTGGGTCTGGTACGGCACCCGGGTCAGCGTCGACTTCGTCAACACCCGGCGGGACCGCTGGGCGGGCGGCCGGGAGCTGTTGCGGCGGCCCGCCGACCTGACGGCGTGGTTCGAGGCGGCCGCGATCGGCCCCGCCTGCATCCCGGTCGACGAACCGCTGCTGGCGCAGGCCGTCGAGCTGCGCGAGGCCGTCGACGCCGGGCTCCTCGCGATCGTCGAGGGAACGCCCTTCCCCGCCGACGCCCAGCGGATCCTCAACGTGTGGCTCGCCCGCGCCGCCGAGAACCCGCCGCGCCTCGACGTACGCGACGGCGTCCCGGTGCTGACGGCCGGTGTCCCGCCGGTGGACGGGCGCGGCGCGCTGAGCCGGATCGCCGTGGACGCGGCCGAGATCCTCGGCGGCGCGGACCGCGACCGGCTGCGGGTGTGCGCGGGCGAGCGGTGCAGCGCCCGGTTCTTCGACAACTCGGCGGGATGCAGGCGGCGTTGGTGCTCCATGGCGGCCTGCGGCAACCGCGCCAAGGCCGCCCAGCACCGCCGGGCCCGCGCCTGAGGCCCGACCGGATCCGGCCGGCGCGGGCGTACGCGACCGTCGGCGGCCGGCAGGCATGACAAGGGGCGCGCCGCTTCCGCGCGGCACGCCCCTCCACCGACTACGGTCGGGTCACCGCTGGTGGACCCGCACCACCCGCAGCCCCGGCGACGCCAGGATGTCCTTCTCGCAGAACCGGCCGCTGATCATGCGGCCCTTCGAGAACAGCTCCGTCTGGTCGCTGAAATGGGCCGACGACGCGTCGTCCGACTGGGAGTACGCCAGCAGCGTCCGGGCCGTCACCGGGCAGGAACCGCCGCCGAAGCCCACCGCCTGGACGTAGCTGGTGCCCATCGCCACCTCGGGATAGCCGCCGCCGGGGCCGTTCCACCGCGACTCGACCTTGTTCCAGGCGCCCAGCACCTCCGTGCCGCCCGGGACCGGGATCCGCTTCCCGTTCCGCACGACGAACTGGTGTTCACCCAGCGGCGCGTCGAGCGCGATGCCCGCCGACCGCAGGTCGGTCACGGCCGCGGCCAGGGCGCGCGCGAAGCCCGGCTCGGCGGTGTTCAGCGTGTTCGGCGTGGTCACCGGCTTCCGGGCGTCGAACGGCACTCGCCACAGCCGGTCCGCCGGCACCTCGCGGACCAGCGCGCGGGCGAAGCGGTCGAAGAGCAGCGCGCCCTTGCTGCCGTTGGTCAGCTTGCGGTCCCAGCGGGCCAGGACGCCGCACGCCCCCGACACGTCGACCGGCCGCCCGTCCCGGCCCTTCGCCGTGCCGCCGGGCAGCTTCGCGCAGGCCGCCGCCGCGTCCGCCGCCGCCAGGTCACCGGTGGGCGCCCGCTCGGCGAACTGCTGCCGCTCCAGGTCCTGCACGGTCAGCCGGCCGCGCTTCGCCATGGCGGCCACGTCCTCCAGCCCGCCGCGCGTCCGGAGCGACCGCTCGGTCGCGACGTCGCCGAAGATCCGCGGGTAACCGGTGAGCGGCCGGTCCGCGTTGGCCAGCCAGGCACTGTCGTTGGAGTTCTCGGCGTACGGCGCGTCGACCAGGGTGGGCATCGCCGAGGGTCCGAAGATCCCCGGCTGCAGGGCGTCCCGGTCCTTGCCGAGCGCGCAGGCGCCGCGCGAGCCGTCGAGCACCGCGAGCCCCGACGCGGGGTACGTCTGCCGGCCGAGGGCCGTGCCGCAGCTCCGCTGGACCGCGTCGGTGACGCGCGGCAGCACCTGCGACTGCGTGTAGAGGCTGTGTCCCCCGGAATCGGCCGCGATGGTGTTCACCCACGGCAGCCCCTGGGTGCGCCGCAGCGCTTCCCGGACGCCCTTGACGTCACGTGCCTTGCTCAGGCCCAGCGAGCTGTCGACGAAGCGCAGTTGAGCGGCGTTGGGATCCGCGAGGGCATAGGCCGACCCCGCCGTCCACGGCAGCGGCAGCTCGGCGCCGACCCCGACGACGACGGGCCCGTACCGCGTCCACCACTGGCTGCGGGTGACGTCGGCGAGCCGGCCGTCCTTGCCGCGGACCGCCACGGTGACCTTGCGCTCCGTCATCCGCTCCGGTCTGCCGTCCACCAGGTAGGAGCGCGGGTCACCGGGGACGGGCTTCAGTTCGTACAGGTTCATGGGCACGCCCGTGGCGACGGTGTGGCTCCAGGCCACGGACGCGTTGTGCCCGATCTGGACGGCGGGGGAGCCGAGCAGGGAGGCGCCCGCGACGTTCAGTTCGCCGGGGATGGTCTGCTGCGACTGCCAGAAGCGGCGGCCGCCGTGCCACGGATAGTGCGGGTTGCCGAGCAGCAGGCCGCGCCGGTTCGCCGTGGTGGCGCCCGAGAACGCGACGGCGTTGGACCCCATCCCCTGGTCGTGGCGGGCGGCGAAGTACGAACGGACCGCGGCCGCCGGGTCGGCGGCACCCGACGGGCCCTTCCCGGTGGCGGCCAATGGGCTCTTCCCGGCGGCGGCCGCGGCGGGGGACGGGGGCCGGGCCCCGGTGATGGCGTCCGCCAGCGCGCCCTGGCCGCCGAGCACGATCAGCGCGTAGCCGCGCCGGGCGACGTCCGTGGCGGTGACCGGGCGCACCCACTCCTTGCCCCGGCAGGCCGGGTCCGTGATCTTGTTCTTCCGCAGCCAGGCGTTGTAACCGGCCGCCCAGCCGCGCATCAGCTCCTTGGCCTGCCGCGAGGGGCCCTCGGGTGCCGGCCGGTCGAGCAGCTTCTCGACGGTCCGGGCATCGCGGACGCCACGGAAGTACAGGTCGCTGGAGAGGTTGGTGGCGGCGTCGGACAAGGACCGGTCGGGGGCCGCGTCCGGACCGAAGTACCGGGCGCGCTCCCCGCGCAGGGTGACGAAGCCGTCGGCCAGCGTGCAGACCGCGTCGGCCGCCTGGGCCCAGCCGTTGCCGAACCCGAGGTTCGCGTAGTCGTCGGCGACGATGTGGGGTATGCCGTACTCGGTGTAGCGGATCACCGCCGAGAGCCCGTCGGCGGCCGGCCGGTCGCCGCGGCCGGCGGCCCCCGGTGCCGCCGCGGCCGGCAGGGCCCCGGCACCGGTCAGCAGAGCGAGCCCGCCGACGGCCAGGGCGCGGAACGAGTGACGTAAGCGCAAGATGACTCCCATCGTTGAGGGACGTCTCAAGAGACTCCCACGATGGGGGTGATGGTTGAGGTGACGGTACGGGTCGCCGATACCGGCACCCGTCAGGGTTCATGAGCGCTCGTCGACGACGCGCCGGATCTTGCCCACCGACCGCTCCAGCGTCTCCGGCGGCACGATCTCGACGGTCGCCGAGACGCCCACGTCGTCCTTCACCCGCCGGGCGATCGTGTCGGCCGCCGCCGCGCGCTGCTCCGGCGTCGCCCCCGGGCGGGCCTCGGCGCGGACGGTCAGCCGGTCCAGCCGGCCCTCCCGGGTGAGGCGCAGCTGGAAGTGGGGCGCGACACCCGGGACTTGGAGCAGGACCGCCTCGATCTGCCCGGGGAACAGGTTCACCCCCCGGACGATGAGAAGGTCGTCGCTGCGGCCGGCGATCCGCTCCATCCGGCGGAAGACGCGGGCGGTGCCGGGGAGCAGCCGGGTGAGGTCGCGGGTGCGGTACCGCACGACCGGCATGGCCTCCCTGGTGAGCGAGGTGAGGACGAGCTCTCCGTGCTCCCCGTCCGGCAGCGCCTCGCCCGTGAGCGGATCGACGATCTCCGGATAGAAGTGGTCCTCCCACAGGTGCGGACCGTCCTTGGTCTCCACGCACTCCTGGGCCACGCCGGGACCCATCACCTCGGACAGGCCGTATATGTCGACGGCGTCGACGCCGCACCGCCCCTCGATCTCCCGGCGCATCTCGTCCGTCCAGGGCTCGGCGCCGAAGATGCCGACGCGCAGGGCGGTGGAGCGCGGGTCGACGCCCTGGCGCTCGAACTCGTCGAGCAGGGTGAGCATGTACGAGGGGGTCACCATGATCACGTCGGGCCGGAGGTCCCGGAGGAGGCGGACCTGGCGGGCCGTCATGCCGCCGGACGCCGGGATCACCGTGCAGCCCAGCCGCTCGGCCCCGTAGTGCGCGCCCAGACCGCCGGTGAACAGCCCGTATCCGTACGCCACATGCACCGTGTCGCCGGGCCGGGCGCCCGCGGCGCGGAGACTGCGGGCGACGAGGTCGGCCCAGGTGGCGAGGTCGCGCTCGGTGTAGCCGACGACGGTGGGTTCGCCCGTGGTGCCGCTGGAGGCGTGGACGCGCCGGATCCGCTCCCGCTCGACGGCGAACATGCCGTACGGGTAGTGGGCGCGCAGGTCGGCCTTGGTGGTGAAGGGGAAGCGGGGGAGGTCGGCGGGCGTACGGCAGTCCTCCGGGCGCACCCCGGCCTCGTCGAACGCCCGGCGGTAGAAGGCGACATGGTCGTAGGCGTGCCGCAAGGTGGCCCGGAGCCGCTCCTGTTGCAGTGCCGTCAGTTCGTCGCGCGACAGGCGCTCGCCCGCGTCGAGTGCCGCGGCTGCCGTCATGACGCCCACCCCCGCTGTGCCGACCGATCATTCGGTAGTTTCTCTTCCGGCAAAAGAATCAGCCACCGCCCCCGGGCGTCAAGAGGGTGGGGCGCGGTTACCCTCACCCGTATGAGCGATCTTGCGTCGGTGGTGGTCAACGGGGTCCGGCTCGCCTACCGCGCCCACGGCCCCGAGGGGGCCCCGCCCGTCGTCCTGCTGCACTGCCTCGGCGCGAACGGCGGCGACTGGGCGGCCGAGACCGAGTGGCTCGCCGCCGCCCACCGGGTCTACGCCGTCGACCTCCGCGGCCACGGCGCCAGTGAGCACACCGGCGACTACGCCCTCCCCGCCCTGCGCGACGACGTCCTCGGCCTCCTCGACTCCCTCGGCCTGGAGCGCGTCACGCTGATCGGGCACTCCCTCGGCGGGGTCGTCGCCCAACTCGTGGCCCAGGAGCGCCCGTCCGCGATCGCACGGCTGGTCCTGGAGGAGGCGCCGGCGCTGCTTCCCGCCGACCCGCCGGCCGTCGTCCCGCCGCGCCCGGACGGGCCACTCGGTTTCGACTGGGCCGTCAAGATCCAGTTCACCCGGCAGCGCAACGCCCCCGACCCCGGCTGGACCGAACGCCTCGCGGAGATCACCGCCCCCACGCTCGTCGTCACCGGCGGCACCGGCGGTTATCTGCCCCCGCACCTCTTCACCGAACTGCTCGAACGCCTCCCGGACGGGCGGCCGGCCGTGCTGGAGGGCGCCGGGCACCTCGTCCACACCGAACAGCCCGCCGCGTTCCGGGCCGTGGTCGAGCGGTTCCTCGCCGAGACCGCCGACCGGGCCTAACCGCGATCTGTCCCGGAGGCCGCACGCTCGCTAGGGTGGCCGGACGGGACACCGCGCAACCGGGAGGGGAACGGCACGTGGCGAAGAGCGCGACCGAGTACCTGGCGGACGACGGGCGACAGCGGCTCGACCTGGCCAACGCCACCTGGCAGACGGGCGTTCCAGGCACGGGGGACGTCCAGGTCGGCTTCATCGACGGCTACGTCGCCCTGCGCGACCGGCGCACCCCCGAGGTCCCCGCCGTGATCTTCTCCCCGGAGGAGTGGCGCGCCTTCGTGGACCTCGCCAGGGAGGGCGAGTTCGACCTCACATAGCCGCACGGGCCGCCAGGACGGCGCGGCGCCCCGCCCGCGGTCGTCAGGTGAGCACCACGCAGCCCCGCCCGGCCAGCGCGTCGAGCAGCCGCGGTGCCGGGTCGAGCGGGTTCCAGCGCAGGTCCAGCTTCTCCAGCGACGGGAGCTCGGCCAGCCAGCCGGGCAGCGAGGACAGCCGGTTGGAGCGCAGGTCGAGGCGGCGCAGCGCGGGCAGCCCGCGCAGCGCGCCCGGCACGGTGGCGAACTCGTTCTCGCGGAGCTCCAGTTCCCGCAGGTCGCCCAGGTCCGCCACCGAACCGGGCAGCTCGGCCAGCGTGTTGCCGCGCAGCCACAGCTCGCGCAGCGCCCCGAGCCGGCCCACGCTCTCCGGCAGCCGGGGCAGCCGGTTGTGCTGGGCGCGCAGCTCCACCAGGTCGGTCATCCCGCCGATGTCCTCCGGCAGTTCCGTCAGCCGGTTGCCGCCCACGTTGAGGTAGCGCACCCGGGACAGTCGGCCCAGCGAGGCGGGCAGCGCGGTGAGCGCGTTGTCGTGCAGGTAGAGACAGCCGTCGAGGGCGGTCAGCGCCCCCAGTTCCGCCGGCAGCGAGGTCAGGGCGTTGTGTCCGAGGTCGAGGGTGCGCAGACCGGTCAGCAGGCCGATCCGGGCCGGCAGCTCCGTCAGCCGGTTGTCGGCGAGGATCAGCGTCCGGAGTCCCTCCGTCCGCCAGACCTCCTCCGGAACGTACCCGAGCCCACGCCGCCAGTAGTCGAGCGTGCCGTCCCGCATCGCCGGCTCCCTCCCCGAACCTCCCCGGACCGCCCCGGCGGACCCGGGGCGCGGCGACGGTACCAGCGGGCCGCTCGCTCCGGCGGGCCGGGGTTCCCCCGGGGGCGCCGCCCGTCACCGGGCACGTACGATGTGGGCATGTCCTTCCTCCGCCGCCGCAGCGCCGCCACCCCCACGGGGCCGGACTTCGACGTCCTCGCCATGGACCCCGGTGACTGGCCGGGCGACCTCGGGGCCGGGCTGCTGCCCGCGCCCGACGGCAGCTGCCAGGGCGTCTTCCTCCGCTACGACCTGTTCGGCGGGCGCGGCCCGGCGATGATCATCGGCAATCTGCCGGAAGGCTCCCCGGCCCGGGAGCTGGAGGAGGGCCAGGTGCCCTTCGAGGTGGCGCAGCTGCTGGCCGCGCTCGGCAACGACGAGCCGGTCACGGTGGTCGAGACCGAGGACACCCCGGTCATGCACGAGGACAACCTGCTGATCGTGCGCCGCCTGAAGTGCTCGGAGAGCCGCGTCTCCTGCACCCAGTTCGACCGCAGCGACGGCGTCCTCGTCACCATCGCCAGCTGGGACCGCCCGATCACCGACGACCTCTACCAGCTGCTCAAGCCGCTCCCCGCGGAGATGTTCCAGGCGGGCTGAGACCCGCCCGGCACCGCGCGTGCTCCCCGGACCGGCCCGCCCGCCGGGCCCGGGGAGCACGCGCGTCCGCTAGCGGTTCGACGAACGCACCGTCACGTCGGCCGCCCGGACGAAGGCCACCCGGTGGCCGAACTGGATCTCGTAGTACACGTCCTTCCCCCGCACCACCACGTGCTTCGCGGGGTCGAAGTCCTTGGCGTACAGGTACTCCGCGGCGCTCGTCCCGCCCAGCACGTACGCCTGCCCGGCGGACAGCTTGTACGGCAGCGGGGTCACGGCCTGCACCGGCACCCCCGCCGGATACGCCTCCTTCTCCGGATACGCCCGGCCGTAGACCGGGACCTCCGCCAGCCCCTCGCGCGGCGTCACCAGCTTCCCGCGGGCCCCGACCGCCACCGGCTCCCACCACGGGTCGCGGAACCACGCCTTCTGCCCCAGGTACCACACGGCCGTCCAGCCCGGCAGCCGCCCGGCGACCGCGAACTGCTGGCCGGTCGAGGCCCGGGCCCCGGTGTCGTTGACGCCGGTGGTGGACGCGCCGCCGTCCGGCCGCAGCCCGACGTCCTTGACCAGCGGCGCGTCGTCCCGCGGCGCCACATGCAGCCGGACCGCGCCGGAACCGTGCGGCGCGCACTCCTGGCCCGGCTTCTCACAGCCGGTGTAGACCGGCTCGTTGTCGTCGTAGTCCGGGCGGATCGTCACCATGCCGCTGAACGGGCTCGCCGTCGGGTGGAAGGGCTTGCCCAGCAGCTCGAAGTAGTGGGCCCAGTCCCAGTAGGGGCCGGGGTCGGTGTGCATGCCCTTGATCGTCGACGGGACGGTGCCGGGGACGTTGTCGTGCCCGAGAACGTGCTGCCGGTCCAGCGGGATGTCCAGCTTCCGCGCCAGGTGGCGCACCAGCCGGGCCGACGTCCGGTACATCTCCTCCGTGTACCAGGCGTCCGGGCGGGCCAGGAAGCCCTCGTGCTCGATGCCCACCGACTTGGAGTTCACGTACCAGTTGCCGGCGTGCCAGGTCACGTCCTTCACCGGTACGTGCTGGGCGATATGGCCGTCGGTGGAGCGGATCGTGTAGTGCCACGACACGTACGCCGGATCCTTTATCAGCTGGAGGGTCTTCTCCCAGGTGGCCTCCGTGTCGTGGATGACGATGAAGTCCGCCTTCTGCGAGGCCGGCCGGTCCGACACGTCGTGATTGCCGTAGTCCGAGCCCTCCAGCCGCTGGTAGGGAGCGGGAATGGACTCGCAGGCGACCGTTTCGGGGCACTCGACGCCCTCGGCCGGGGGCATCGCCCGGCCCACCTGCTCGCGGTGCGGGACGAGGCGCGGCTCGGCCGCGAGGGCCACGCGCTGCCCGGTGTCGGTCGTCCGCCGGGCGCCGGTGCGGATCAGCTCGAAGACGTCGTCGGCGAAGGCGCGCGCGGTTGCCGTGTCCCGGGCGCCGGACCAGCGCGCCACCGCCCCGTACCAGTCGGCGGCGTCCCCGCCGGCCGGCCGGCCCAGCCGGCGCTGGGCGTCGGCCAGCAGGGCCGCCCCGCCGCGCACGTTCGCGGCCGGATCCGTGCGCAGGGCCTCGGGCCGGAGTCCGGTGAGACCGGCGGCCCGGTCCAGCGTGCGCAGCCGCTCAGGAAGCGCGTCGGCCGAGGGCGCCGCGCCGTGCGGGGACGGGACGCCGGCCGCGTCCCGGTGCGGCCGGGCGGCGTCGCCGCGCGCGTCCTCGCCGGTGTCGCTGTGGTGCGGACGCTCCTGGGAGTCGGCCAGGGCCGTGGCGGCGTCGGTGAGGTGCATCGGGCCGTAGCCGCCCGTCACGCTGGGCGCCCCCGCGTGGGTGTCCCAGCGCGACTGGAGGTAGGAGACGGCGAGCAGGACGCTCGACGGCACGTGGTACTCGGCCGCCGCCCGGGCGAAGTTCCGCTGGAGGGCGTCGGGGCCGCTCACGGCGGCGTCGGCGGCCGGCAGCCCCGAGACCAGCGGGAGCAGCAGGGCGGCCGACGCCAGCGCGCCGACCGCCCCGCGGGCGCGACCGCCCGCCCGGGTCTTCCGGGCTCTTCGGAGAGGTCTCTGTGGCGTGGGCTCGGGAACGGGAGCGGGAGCTCGCAAGGCAGCCTCCTCGAGGACGGGCCGTACCGTGCGCCGGAGTGGTGGCGACCCGAACCTACCAAGCGGCGGTGCCGAACAGACGATCCGTCAATCAGACTGGAACGCACGGTATAGGCACGTCAACGCCTGGGCTGCGGGAACCTCTCCGGCCCGTGGGCCGGAGGGGTGAACGCCGACACGCCGCGCCCGGGGCACGGCGTGTCGGCAGGTGCGGCGGGCCTCAGCGGGTGCCCACCGCGGCTCGTACGGCCCGTCGGGCCAGCGCGCAGTCGTCGTGCAGCCGCCGCAGCAGGAGCCGCTGCTCCTCGCCGGTGTCCGGGGCACCCGGCGGGACCGGCTCCTGCTGGGCCCGCTGGACGGCCAGCTCGTACGTCCGGATCTCGCGGGTGAGGACGAGCATCAGATTCACCAGAAAGGCGTCACGGGCCGGCGTCCCCGCGGCCTGCGCGTGCTGACTGATCTGCCGGCGGGCCAGGGGGGCGTCCCCCAGCACCGTCCACAGCGTCGCGAGGTCGTACCCCGGGAGATACCAGCCCGCCTGGCCCCAGTCGACCAGCACCGGGCCGGCGGGGGAGAGGAGCATATTGCCCAGGTGCGCGTCGCCGTGGCAGAACTGGCCCTGGACGTGCGCCAGCCCGTGCAGCAGCTTCTGCAGATCCCCCATGTCCCGGTCGGTCAGCAGGCCGAGCTCGTGATAGCGGGTGATGTGCTTGGCGTAGTCGAGCGGCATGTCGAACATGCCCACCGGCGGCTGCCAGAGGTTGACCCGGCAGACCGCGCCCAGCGCCACCCGCACGTCGGCGCGCGGCGGCGTGTCCGCCGGATGCCGCCGCAGGGCGGCCGGACGGCCCGGCATGCGCTCGACGACCAGGATGCCGTTGTCGGGGTCGGCGGCGATCAGCCGCGGCACCCGGACCGGCGGACGGTGCCGCACGAAGGTGCGGTACGCCGCTATTTCCTGCCGGAACCGCTCGGCACCCGCCGGGGAGCGGTCGAGTAAACACTTCGCCACGGCGCTGGTGCGCCCGGTGGTGCCGACCAGCAGCACGGAGCGGCCGCTCCGGCGCAGCACCTGGCTCGGGGCGAACTCCGGGCAGATGCGGTGCACCGAGGCGATCAGCGAGCGCAGCTCGGGGCCGTCGGGGCCGGACAGGTCGATTCTCCCGCCGACGGGCGGTGTGCCGAGCCCCGGGCCCCTCCGCGTCCGTCCGCCCCCGAACGCGGCTCCCACGGCATGGGAGGGGTCGAGGTACGGTCCGCCGCCCTGCGACGGGCGGATCTGCTGCGGCCGCGGGGGCCGGAGCGGAGCGGACACGGAGGCCGATGCTGCATACATGGGCGGAACGGATCCCTTCGTGTGCCGGCGAATTGCGCCGCGCCCCCGGACCGCCCCCGCAGACGCGGGGACGCTTCCGGCCCTTCCCGCCCGGAGGCCGGGAACCGGCCCGACTCGTTCCGGACCGGTCCACGGCCGTCGCGCACCCTGGGGAATGCGCGCCGGGTGGTCGGGGTGGCGCGTTCCTACATCACACCCACCGGCGGGTGGCACACCATCTGGCGGACCCTGGCGAACCCTGGCGAATAGTCGCCTGGCATCTGAGGGACCGCTACCTTCAAGTCAGCCGAGGAACCTGGGGGCTTGACGTGACGAGGGAACCCAACACCCGCCTGGCGGATCTGTTCGGACTGGCCGGATGGTCCAAGGGCGAGCTCGCGAGGCTGGTCAACCGGCAGGCGGCGGTCATGGGACATCCGCAGCTGGCGACCGACACCTCACGGGTCCGGCGCTGGATCGACATGGGGGAGTCCCCGCGCGATCCCGTGCCCCGGGTGCTGGCCGCCCTCTTCACCGAGCGCCTCGGTCGTGTCGTGACCATCGAGGACCTCGGATTCTGCCGGCGCGGGCGAGCGGGCAAGGGACAGTCGCAGGACGGACTCCCCTGGCCGCCCGAGCGGACGGCCGCGGTCCTCACCGAATTCACGGGAATGGACCTCATGCTCAACCGACGCGGCTTGGTGGGCGCGGGCGCCGCGCTCGCCGCAGGATCAGCACTCAGCGGGGCGATGCACGACTGGCTGCACTCCGATCCGGCGCTCGCCTCCGACGCTCCCCGTTTCGACGACCCCCTGCACCGCGCCTCCTACCCCGGCCACGCCGAGCAGGCGGGCTTCGACCGGTACGAGGCGGCTCCGGTGGGCTCGTCCGAGATCGACGAGCTGGAGCGCTCGGTCGACATCTTCCGCGCGTGGGACGCGGCCCGCGGCGGCGGGCTCCAGCGCAAGGCCGTGGTCGGCCAGCTCAACGAGGTGGGCGGCATGCTCGCGTACCGCCACCCCGAGCACCTCCAGCGCAGGCTCTGGGGGGTGGCGGCCAACCTGGCGGTGCTGGCCGGCTGGATGTCCCACGACGTGGGGCTGGAGCCCACCGCGCAGAAGTACTTCGTGATCGCGGCACACGCCGCCCGCGAGGGCGGCGACCGGCCCCGGGCCGGCGAGGCGCTGTCCCGGGCCGCCCGGCAGATGGTGCACCTCGGCCGCCCGGGCGACGCGCTCGACCTGATGAAGCTCGCCAAGTCCGGCTCGGGCGAGGAGGCCCTGCCGCGCACCCGGGCGATGCTCTGCACCGTCGAGGCGTGGGCGCAGGCGGCGATGGGCCGGGGCCAGGCCATGCGCCGCACCCTCGGCCAGGCCGAGGAGCTGTTCGTCGCGGACAAGGGGGACGTGCCCCCGCCGAGCTGGATGCAGATGTTCAACGAGGCGGATCTGCACGGCATGCAGGCCCTGGCGTACCGCACTCTCGCCGACCACGACCCGTCCGCCGCCGCCGTGGCGCAGCGCCACGCCCTGGAGGCCCTGCGGCTGCGCGCGGGGACCAACCAGAAGCGGTCGATCATCTTCGACTACATCTCCATGGCCTCCGCCTGCTTCATCGACGGCGACCCCGAGCAGGGCTCCGTCTACGCCCGGGAGGCGCTGGGCTCCATCGGGGAGAACTCCTCCCACCGCACCTGGGACCGGCTGCGGGAGATGTACCGGCTCACCGGGAGGTACTCCGGGTTCCCGACGATCGCCGAGCTGCGGCAGGAGATCGAGCGGGCGCTGCCCAAGGCACCGGGCGGCCGGGGCCGGACGGCCACGGCCTAGCCGTAGGAGACGGGCCGGTCGCCGCGATCGGCTGTATCGGGGAGGAGACCCGTCCGGCGCCTGCTCGCGCGGGTGGACGGGGGCAGGGCAGGAGGGATCCGGGACGGTCCGTCCGGCGGCCGAAGGCGTCAGCTGCCGACCCGGGCGACGAGCACACACGCGTCGTCCTCCCGTGCCGCTCCGCTCCACTCCTCCAGGACGGTCCGGACGCACTCCCGCGCGCTCCGTGCCGTGGCGAACCGTCCGGCCAGCCCGGGCAGCAGCCGGGCGTCTCCGTCGGCGTCCGGGCCGTGCGACGACAGGCCGCCGGTGTGCAGGACGAGTACGTCCCCGGGGAGCAGCCGCTCCTCGGCTTGGGCGTAGCCGGCCTCGGCGACCGCGCCGAGGAACACGCCCGCCGGCGCCCGCAGCGGGCGCACCCGTCCCTCGCGGAACAGCAGGGGGGCGGGATGGCCCGCGCGGGCCCAGAGCAGCGTGCGGGTCGCGGGGTCGTAGCGGCAGCAGACCGCGCTGCCGAGGGCGGGCCGGCCGGAGGCGCCGGCCAGGTGGTTGAGGCAGCCGAGCAGCGGGCCCGGCTCGGTGCCGGCCACCGCCATACCGCGGACCGCGCCCAGCAGGACGGCCGTGGCGGAGGCCGCGGCCACCCCCCGGCCGGTCAGCCCGCCCGCGCTCAGCAGGGTGCGGCCGTCCGGCAGGGGCAGGGCGTCGCACCAGTCGCCGCCGACGGCGTCGGCGTCCGTGGCGGGGAGGTGGCGGGCGGCGACGTCGAGCGTTCCGCCGGCATCGGCCCGGCCGTCCGGCGCTGGCCGTGGCGGCTCGTGCCACGGCGGCAGCACCGCCTCCTGGAACTCGGCCGCCAGCCGCCGTTCGGCCACGGCGCGCCGCCGGTGCGCGCGGAGGGAGTCGCCGGTCGCGTCCACGGCGTCCCGGCGGTGCCGGAGGGCGGTGACGTCCCGGAGCACGGCCCACATGGCGGCGGTGCAGCCGTCGTCGTCGAGGACGGGCTCGCCCGTCATGTGCAGGGTGCGGTGGGTGCCGTCGGCGTGGACGACTCGGAATTCGCCGTCGATGGGCTTGCCGTCCACCAGGCAGTCCGTGACCAGCGCGGTCAGCAGCTCCCGGTCCTCCTCGACCAGCAGGGAGGGGAACTCGTCCAGGGTGAGGGCGCCGTCCTCCGGCCGCCGGCCGAGGATCCGGAACAGTTCGCCGGACCAGGTCACCTCGTCGGTGAGGAGGTTCCATTCGGCGCTGCCCGCGGGTGCCGGGGATAACGCCGCCCGCGGCCCGGGCTCCGCCGCCGTCCCGGACGACTCGGTTCCGACGGGGGCGGCGGGGCCAGGCAGCCCTTCGCGCAGCCGGCCGAGGTGGGTGCCGAGGTCGTCGAGCTGGTGGGCGGCGAGGTCGCAGAGCGCCCGCCGCCAGCGGTCGAGCGGGTCGCCGGACAGCTCCTCACCGGCCGTCGCGCGGCGGATGGCCTCGATGCCGCCTCTCAGCCGCCGTGTCTGCGAGATCAGGGCGTCGACCGCGCCGGGGCCGGGCGGCCCGCCCGGGGCGCTGCCCGCCGGGTGCTCCGCGGGTGAGGCAGAAGAAGGGGACGGCATCAGGAACTCCGAGGTGGCGGGCGCGGCCGACGCCGGCGTGGTCCGCGAGAGCGGCCGGAAGACTGCGTGACGACTCTCGCACAGCGGGCGAGGGCCCGTAAGGCGTTTGGCCATACCCGATCCGGTGGTGACTCCGGCATATGCCTCCGGCCCGCGGGGGAAAATCGGACAGAGGCTCGGCGGAACGTCCGACTCCGGGTAGGCTGCGGGCGCTCGGTCCCCGAGTTCCCACAGTTCACCAGGCATAGCCCGGGTGGACACCGGCAAGAATGCCGGACGACGGAAATCCCGTTGCCAGCCGACCCCCCGCACCGGATGCTGACCTCATGTTCGATCCAGACATAGCGCCCAGCGGCACCCTGCTCGGCCTCCTCCAGCGAGGCCGCGGCGACGGGACCCTGCACGCCCTCGCGGCGCCGCGGGCCGAGGCCCTCGCGGCGCTGAACCAGTGCGTGCTCCGCGACCCCCGGCGCGACTGGCAGGTCGAGAACCGGTCCCTGTACTACGCGCGGCTCTATCTGGACCTCGACGGCGACCTGGCGGAGATCGAGGAGCACCTCTTCCACCCGGACGACCTGCTCGACCCCGCGGAGGAGCGCACCGGCCTGGCCCTGGCCGTCCTCGGCCACCTCGCCTCCTACGGACGCGACGACGCCCTGGCGCTGCTCCGCCGCTACGCCGCCACCGGCGGCAACTGGGGCTGGGCCCTGGACGAGCTGGCCGTGCGCGACGACGACGCCGCCCTGGCCGCCCTCGGCGAGGCCGTCGTCGCCCGCTTCCCGGAGACCCCCGAGGGCGAGGCCGCCCTGGCCGCCGCGGTGCGGGACGCCTTCGAGCCCCGCCCCTGGCGCATCTGGGCCGAGGACCCGCACGCCCCCGCCACCGCCGCCCGGGTGCGCGCCGCCCGGGAGCAAGGCTCCTTCGACCGCTGGCAGCGGCAGATGCGGCCGGCCGGCCCCCGGCCCGGCTGGAGCGTCCGCGAGGTGCTCGACTGGGCCCAGGAGGGCCTGGCCCTGCACCCGCCCCAGCAGCGCCACGTCCCCGCGACCCGCTGCCTCAACGCCGTCGCCGGCCCCGAGGACCGTCTGGAGATCATCGAGGCCGCCGCCTTCGGCCCCGAGGCCGCCCGCGCCACCGCGCTGCGCTACCTCGCCGAGCACGACGACCCGCAGGCCCTGGAGCTGATCGAGGCCGCTGCGGTGGACCCCTCCGCCGCCGTGGCGGACGCCGCCGTGACCGCCTTCGAGCGCATGCGCGGCCCCGCCGCCCTGGAGCGGGCGCGGAGCTGGGTGCACCGGGCCGACGCGCTGGGCGCCGCCGCCGCGGGCATGCTCGCCTGCCGCGGTGCCGCCTACGACGCGTCGCTGGTGCTGGGCGCCCTGCGCCGGGTCGTCCGCACCGAGGGGCCCGACGCCCCCGTGCTCTGGGATCTCGTCGACGGCGCGGGCCGACTGATGATCGGCTGTGCCGCGCCCGTGCTGCGCCACCTCTACCGCGAGACGTCCTCCTCTCACCTGCGCGGCCGGGCCGCCCGGGCCCTCGCCGCGACGGACCCCTCGTTCGCCGCGGGGTTCGCCGTCGAGTGCCTGTGGGACTGCGAGGAGACCACGCGCGAGCTCGCGGCCCGCCACGCGGCCACCGCGGACTCCCGGGTCGTCGAGCAGCTCCGCCGGCTCGCCGCCGATCCGGCCGAGGAGGCCGAGGTCCAGACGGCGGCCTGCGACCGCTTCGGACCGGACGCGACACCGGTCTGAGCGCGACCCGATCCGCGCGGAAGGGGCGCCGGTCCGCGCGGCGGGGCGCCGGTCCGGCCGGATCACCTGGGCCGGAGCGGGGGCGCTCCCGCCGCCCCGTTCCGGTGGTGATCCGTGCCCGACAGGCCCCGGCGCGCCCCTTTTGTGCGAAGCTGTGGCGAACACCCGTGTCTTCAGGAGGTATTTGATGCCCGATTCAACAGCGGGGGAGCAGGGCGGCGCCGGTACAGGCGGGGCCGCGGAGGACGACGTGAAGCGCAGGTTCCGCGAGGCGCTGGACCGCAAGCGGGGCAAGTCGGCCGAAGGGGGCGCCGGCGCCCGGACCCAGGACGGGTCGAAGATCCACGGTACGCACGGGAAGGCCGGCGGGCAGCGGTCGTTCCGCCGCAAGAGCGGCTGACGACGGGCGCACCCGCCGACGGCCGGGCGGCGCCCCGGAGCCGCCCGCGCCCCTGACGTCCGCCGAGGCCCCTCACGCCCATCGGGCTCCCGACGTCCGCCGAAGCCCCGGGGAGCCTCCGCGCCCCGGGCCCGGCCTCCCCGCGCCCGGTGCCGTCGAGCCCGGAGCGCGGGGAGGCCGGCCCGCTCCTCAGACCCGCCGCAGCACCACGACCGCGTTGTGCCCGCCGAAACCGCACGAGTTGCCGGCCACGGCGTCGACGCGGCACGGCCGCGCCTCCTTCGCCACCACGTCGAGGTCCAGTTCCGGATCGAGGCGTTCGAAGTTGGCGGTGGGCGGGATGAGCTGGTGCTCCAGCGTCAGCACACCCAGCGCCGCCTCGACGGCTCCGGCGGCCCCGAGCATGTGTCCGGTCACGCCCTTGGCGGAGGTCACCGGCGGCGGGCGGCGGCCGAACACCCGGCTGAGGGTGCGCCCCTCGATCCGGTCGTTCATCGGGGTGGACGTGCCGTGCGCGTTGACGTGTCCGATGTCCGCCGGCTCCAGCCCCGCGTCCGCGAGCGCCGCCCGGAACGCCCGCTCCAGTCCCGCTCCTTCGGGGTGCGCGGCGGCGTGGTGGAAACCGTCGGTGGAGGTGCCGTGCCCGGCCAGCAGCGCCCGCACGGGGGCACGCCGGGCGCGGGCGTCGGGGAGCCGTTCGAGGACGAGGATCCCGGCCCCTTCGGCCAGGACGAACCCGTCCCGGTCGGCGTCGAACGGACGGCTGGCCCCCGCCGGGTCGTGCAACCGCGTGGAGAGCGCCTTCATCTGCGAGAACGCCACCGATGACAGCGGATTGCAGGGCGCCTCCGCCCCGCCCGCGAGCACGATGTCGCAGCGGCCGGCCAGCAGCAGGTCCCGGGCCGTGCACAGGGCGGTCGCCCCCGAGGCGCAGGCCGTCGTCACGGCCGTGCTGGGCCCCAGGGCCCGGAGGGCGAGCCCGATCTCGCCCGCCGCCGCGTTCACCATGGCGCGGGGGACGGTCAGCGGGGAGACGCCCTCGTAGTCGGCGCGCAGGAGCTTGGCGAAGCTCCGCGCGGTCGTCTCCTTGCTCTCCGTCCCCACGCCCACGACGACGCCGACGCGCGCGCCGTCCCATGTCGCCGGATCCAGGCCCGCGTCAACCACCGCCTCCCACGCGGCGGTGAGCGCGAGGTGGGCGAAGCGGTCCATGCGCCAGGCCTGGCGGCCGGCCACGGCCCGGACGTCGTAGGCGGGGACCCGGCAGCTCAGCGGCACCGGCACCCCCGCGAGCTCGGGGTCGACGGCGGCGGTCGGTTCCCCCGAGCACACCCGCCGCCAGGTCGCCTCGGTGCCCACACCGGCGGGCGTGACCAGCCCCAGGCCGGTGACCGCGATGCCGTCGGCGCTCACGCGGACGGGCCCGGGGACCCGACGGCCGACTCGGGCGCCCGCTGGGCCGCCTCCACCACGGCCACCGCCTCGGCGAACGTGGTGCGCAGGGACAGCGCGTCCTCATCGGACGGGATCCGCAGCCCCAGGTCGTCCTTGAGCACGCACATCATCTCCACCAGGGCGAGCGAGTCCATGCCGAGGTCGTCCATCGTGCTCTCGGGGCGGATGTCCTCCGCCGGGATGTCGAAGTGCCGGCCCATGCAGGATTTGATGGGCTCGTACAGAGACGTCATGCCTGTTCCTCACTGCCGAAGGGCCCGGGGCCGAGGGGAGGGGCGCCGGGCCCTTCGGCAGTGAGG
>NZ_JBPQTX010000120.1:0-19421 GCF_051386555.1 Streptomyces sp. URMC 126 | reverse complement strand
CCCAGCGCCCCCCGCCCCTCACCCAGTGAACGGAATCACGTACTCCAGCCGCCACCGATCCGCCCGCACCACGATGTCCGAGGTCTCCACCGCCCGGTCGTCCCCGTCGAAGTGGGTGCGCTCGACGACCGTGACGCACTGTCCGGCCGCGCAGCCCAGCGCCTCCGCCTCCGGTGTGGTGGCCGGCCGGGAGCCGACGAGCTCGTGGGCCCGGACCACCCGTACGCCGATGGCCGCCAGCCGGCCGCGCACCCCCCGCCGGGCGTACGGCCCGCGCTCGGGGTGGACGACGTCGGTGCCGGCGGTGACGGTCAGCGGCTCCCAGCTGGTGGCGAGCTGCACCGGCCGGCGGTCGGCCAGGTACTCGTACTCCGTGCACAGCACCGGATCGCCGGGAGCGATGCCCAGGCGCTCGGCGACGCGCGCCGGAGCGGGCGCCTCGGCCGAGGACGCCTCCCAGGTCAGCGCGGTGCCTCCGGGCGGACCGCCGCCCGGCAGGCTCGTGTCCCGGACGGGGTGGATCTCCGCCGCGAACGGGGTGTCGACCGCGCCCGTGGTGCGCAGCAGGGTGCCCAGCGGCGCCCGGTCGGCGACGAACACCCCGCGCCCGAACTGCCCTTCCGCGTACCCGGCGGCCTTGAGCACCCGGACCGCCCGGTCGACGGTCTGGTCGCTGGCCGCGTAGGCGCGTTTGAGCTCGGAGCGGGAGGGGATCCGGGCGCCGACGGCCAGCGAACCGTCGTCGATGCGCCGCCGCAGGTCGTCCGCGATGCGCAGATATACGGGCCTGCTGTCGCCCACTCCGGGCTCCCTTCCCCCTGGCCGTCCCTCGGCTGTGCCCCGGCCGTCCCCTGGTCCCGTGCCGGGCTGCCCCCGGTCCGCCGGTTCCCCCATCCGGACCCACAGGCTAGGTACCCAGGCTGGGTCTGTGTACCTAGGAAAGCCCAGGTGGTCCCGGGTGGCCGACGGGGGAGAGCGGTGGGCGGGACGGGCAAATGCCGGACTGGTACCCCTCTGTACGCGTGTCGGCGCTGACGTCCCGGAACGCCCCTGGATAGGTTGCTGCGACCGGCCGGTCCGGACAGGGCGAGAGTGAGTTGGGCAGAGCATGGCCGTCGATCCGCTGATCGAACTGCGTGGCGTCAACAAGCACTACGGGAAGCTGCACGTCCTCCAGGACATCGACCTCACGGTCGGCCGGGGGGAGGTGGTGGTGGTCATCGGCCCGTCGGGCTCCGGGAAGTCGACGCTGTGCCGGACGATCAACCGGCTGGAACCGATCGATTCCGGAACCATCACCCTGGCCGGGCAGCCGCTCCCGGCCGAGGGCCGGGCCCTCGCCCGGCTGCGGGCCGAGGTGGGCATGGTCTTCCAGTCCTTCAACCTCTTCGCGCACAAGACCGTGCTCGCGAACGTCTCGCTGGCCCAGGTGAAGGTCAGGGGCCGCGGCAAGGAGGAGGCCGACCGCCGCTCGCGCGAGCTGCTGGAACGGGTCGGGCTCCTGGCGCACGCGGAGAAGTACCCGGCCCAGCTCTCCGGCGGCCAGCAGCAGCGCGTGGCCATCGCCCGCGCGCTGGCCATGGACCCCAAGGCGCTCCTCTTCGACGAGCCGACCTCCGCCCTCGACCCCGAGATGATCAACGAGGTGCTGGAGGTGATGCAGCAGCTCGCCCGCGAGGGCATGACGATGGTCGTCGTCACCCACGAGATGGGCTTCGCCCGCTCCGCCGCCAACCGCGTGGTCTTCATGGCCGACGGCCGCATCGTCGAGGACCGCGTCCCCGAGGAGTTCTTCACGGCCCCCGAGAGCGACCGGGCCAAGGACTTCCTCTCCAAGATCCTCAAGCACTGAGCGGGTGACGCACATGGCACACCGCACCGCGGCCCTGGTCCTCGCGGCCCTCGCCCTGCTCGCCGCCGCCTGCGGCAAGGAGGGCAGCCCGCCCGTCAAGGGGCCGGCCCCCGGCGACCTCCCCGCGTACCGGGTCGCCACCGGCTTCACGCTGCCGGACTCGGCCACCTGGCGGGCCGCCAAGGGCCGCGGCCACCTCACCGTCGGCGTCAAGGAGGACCAGCCCTACCTGGGCGAGAAGGACCCCGCCACCGGCCGCTACTCCGGCTTCGACATCGAGATCGCCCGGATGATGTCCGCCTCCCTCGGCTTCGCGCCCGGGACCCTCGCCTTCCGCACCATCGCCTCCGCCAACCGCGAGACGGCGCTCCAGAACGGCCAGATCGACTACTACGTCGGCACCTACACCATCAACGACCTGCGCAAACGACAGGTCGGCTTCGCGGGCCCGTACTACGTCGCCGGGCAGGGGCTGCTGGTGCGCAAGGACGAGGACGCCATCGAGGGCCCGCAGGACCTCGACGGCAAACGCGTCTGTTCGGTCGCCGGCTCCACCCCGCTCCAGCGCATCCGGCGCGAGTTCCCCAAGGTGCAGGCCGTCGCCTACGACACGTACTCCATCTGCGTCGACAACCTGCTCAGCCTCCAGGTCTCCGCCGTCACCACCGACGACACCATCCTCATGGGCTTCGCCGCCAAGGCCCCGGACGAGCTGAGGATCGCCGGGAAGCCGTTCTCCAAGGAGCCCTACGGCATCGGCGTCCCGCGCGGCGACACCGCGCTGCGGCTGGCCCTGGACGACGCCATCGAGGAGCACGAGCGCAACGGCGACTGGAAGAAGGCGTACGACGCGACGCTCGGCCGGTCCGGCGTCCCCGCGCCGAAGCCGCCGGCCGTCGACCGCTACGGCACCGGGAGGGCCACGCCGTGAACGTCCTGACCGACAACCTCTCCCGGTACGGGGAGGGCCTGCTCGGCACCGTCGAACTCACCGTCTACGGCTCGCTGCTGGCCCTCGTCCTCGGCTTCCTCATGGCCTCCTTCCGCGTCGCGCCCGTCGCCTCGCTGCGCGCCTTCGGCACCGTGTGGGTGACGGTCCTGCGGAACACGCCGCTGACGCTGCTGTTCTTCGCGGTGGTGCTGGGCCTGCCGAGGTTCGGCGTGGTGCTGCCGTTCCAGCTCTTCGCGGTGCTCGCGCTCGGCTGCTACACCTCGGCGTTCATCTGCGAGGCCGTCCGCTCGGGCATCAACACCGTCCCCGTCGGGCAGGGGGAGGCGGCCCGCAGCCTGGGCATGACCTTCGGGCAGACGCTCGGCACGGTGATCCTGCCGCAGGCCTTCCGCTCGGTCATCCCGCCCGTCGGCTCCACCCTCATCGCCCTCGCCAAGAACTCGGCCATCGCCGGCTCCTTCAGCGTCACCGAGCTGCTGGGCACCTACAAGACCCTCAACGAGCTCGGCTACGGCATCATCTGGACGTTCGTCTGGATCGCCGTCGGATACCTGATCGTGACCCTGACCATCAGCGCGGTCTTCAACGTGCTGGAGAAGCGGTGGGGAGTGGCCCGGTGACCGGAACCGCCCTGTACGACATCCCCGGCCCGCACGCCCACCGGCGCCACCGGCTCTACGGCCTGCTCGCGAGCGTCGCGATCGCGGCCCTGATCGGCTGGGTGATCTACCTCCTCGTCGACACCGGGCAGTTCGCCGCGCGGAAGTGGACGCCGTTCGAGTACGTCGGCATCCAGGAGATGCTGCTGCGCGGCCTCGCCAACACCCTCCGCGCCTTCGGTTACGCCGCCGTGTTCTCGCTCGTCCTCGGCGGGCTGCTGGCGGCCGGGCGGCTCTCCGACCACCGGCCGCTGCGCTGGGCGGCCACCCTGGTCGTGGAGTTCTTCCGGGCGATGCCCGTACTGGTGATGATCTTCTTCGTCTTCGTCGCCCTCAAGGTCCAGCCGCTGCCCGCCCTCGTCACCGGCCTCACCCTCTACAACGGGTCGGTGCTCGCGGAGGTCTTCCGCACCGGCGTCGACTCCGTCGAGCGCGGCCAGCGGGAGGCCGCCTACGCGCTCGGGATGCACAAGACGCAGGTCATGACGTACGTCCTGGTGCCGCAGGCGGTCCGGGCGATGCTGCCGACGATCATCAGCCAGCTCGTCGTCGCCCTGAAGGACACCTCGCTCGGCTTCCTCATCACCTACGAGGAGTTCCTGCACGCCGGCAAGCTGATCGCGGGGAACCTGGACTACGGACTGCCGTTCATCCCCGTCGTCATGATCATCTCGCCGGTGTACATCGGGATGTGCATGCTGCTGTCCTGGCTGGCCACCTGGGTCGCCAAGCGGCAGCGGCGCAGCCTCAAGACGGAGGCGGTGGAGGTGGCGCCGGCCGAGCCGGGGACGCTGCTCCCCGGGCCGGCCGGGCACCACCATCCACCGCAGTAGCGCCCGTCAGGCGTCCGCGCCCAGCCACAGGTCGGGGCCGAACACCTCGTAGTGGACGTCCGCCGGGGCGACCCCCGCCGCCAGCAGCCGCGCCCGCGCCGCCCGCATGAACGGCAGCGGCCCGCACAGGTACACCACCGCGTCGGCCGGGACGTCGATCGCGGACAGGTCCGCGTAGCCGGTGCGCTCGGCCGGCCACTCGCCCTCCGGGCGCTCGTACCAGACGTGCGCCTCCGCGTCCGGGAGCTTGGCGACGAGCCGGCGCGTCTCCTCGCGGAAGGCGTGGTCCGCCTCGCTGCGGTCGGCGTGGACGACGATCACGCGGCGGGCCGAGCCGGTGGCGGCCAGGTGGGCGAGCATGCCGGTCATCGGGGTGCAGCCGATGCCCGCGGAGACGAGGACGACCGGGCGGCCGTCCGCCTCGTCCAGCACCACGTCACCGAACGGCAGGCTCACCTGGAGCTCCGCGCCCACGGCCACGTGGTCGTGGAGGTGGTTCGAGACCTCGCCTGCCGGGTCGCCCGGGATCCGCTTGACGGAGAAGCAGAGGGCGTCGTCCGGCCACCCGGAGAGGCTGTACTGGCGGATCTGCCGGGCGCCGTCGGGCAGAGTGACGCGCACGGAGACGTATTGGCCGGGCTTGCCGGCGGGCAGCTCACGGCCGTCGAGCGGGCGGACCTCGAAGGTGACGACGTCCGCCGTCTCCCGGTGGCGGGCCACGACGCGGCAGGGCACGAAGACCTCGCCGGCCGGGACGCCCGCGCCCTCGTACAGCCGGGCCTCCAGGGCGATCAGTGCGTTCGCCATCAGCCAGTAGACCTCGTCCCAGGCCGCGGCCACCTCGGGGGTGACCGCCTCGCCCAGGACCTCCGCTATCGCGGCGAAGAGGTGCCGCCGCACCAGCTCGTACTGCTCCGCCGTGACACCGAGCGCGGCGTGCTTGTGCGCGATGCGGGACAGCAGCGCGTCCGGGCGGACGTCCGGGTGCTCCACCAGCGCCGTGGCGAACGCGGCGATGGCGCCCGCCAGGGCCTGGCGCTGCGAGCCGTTGGCCTGGTTGCCACGGTTGAAGAGGTCCCGCAGCAGGTCGGGGCGCTCGGCGAACAGCTTGTCGTAGAAGAGCGGGGTGATCTCGCCGATGGCCCCGCCGACGGCGGGCAGGGTGGCGCGGACGATCTCGGTCGACTTCGGGGACAGCACGGCGGCTCCTTACGGTTCCTCGCGGTTCGCGCCCCGGACGGATAATGCGCATCCAGGACTCGCATTTCAGGGTGTACGGACGCCGTGTGGCGGGCGGCGCCGCTTTCGGTCAGTCGAGTGGGTCGGGTCCGGATGTCAGGCTCAGCAGGATCGGCCCGGTGGGCTGCCGGACCAGTTCTTCGACGGTGAGCGGGTCGAGCGCGGCGTAGAAGGCCTCCTGCGCGTCGCGCAGCGCCCCGCGCAGCCGGCAGGCCCCGCGCAGCGGGCACGGCGTCTCGTCCTCGCAGCCGACGACGTCCCCCGTGCCCTCCAGCGCGCGCACCAGCCGGCCGACCGAGCCCGTCAGCCCCAGGGCGGTGAGCGCCAGCCCGCCGCCCCGGCCCCTGCGGGTCTCCACGACCCCCAGGTGCGTCATGCGGCTGACCACCTTGGCCGCGTGCGTGTACGGCACGCCCACCGCCGCCGCCACCTCACGGGTGGTGGGCGCGGCGGTCTCGGGGCCGCCGGACGTCACGGCCAGGCGCATGGCGATGCGCAGGGCGATGTCCGTGCTCTTGGTCAGTCGCACGCTTGTACCTTATCTAATCGGATTTTGAGAGTCGCATTAGGGGGTGTGGGGGCCGGGCGGGGCGGACCGCCGGGGCGGGGGCCGCCAGCCGGGGGGGGCGGGGTCTCCTGTCCGGCGCGGAGGCGCCGCCGTCCGCGGGGACCGCTGATCCGGCGTCACGCGCGGCCGTCCGCCGGGCCGGCCTCGTCCCGTCGTGCCCCCGCCCGCGGCCGTGGTGGCCGGCCGTTGGCGGAACAGCCGCTCGGACGGCCCCCGTTCGGTACCTGCGCCCGAGTGACGCCCGGTACCACTGATACGTGGACAGCCTCGTGAGATTGACAGAGGGTCAACCACGAGGCGAGTCTGACTGCCGTGCTCGACGGCCCCGGCGCTTCGCCCGGGGCGCGGTCGGCCTGGAACCATCACCGATTCTCCGGAGGCAGTAGTGGCAGACGCACGCGCACACGGCGGGCGGTACGGCAAGGCACTGGCGGCGGTCGGCGCCGCCACGGCCCTGGCGGCGGGCGCCGCCGCCCCCGCCACCGCCGGCACCCCGGCCCCCGCCGGCGAGCGCTACGTCGCCCTCGGCGACTCGTACACCTCCGCGCCCGGCGTGCCCACCCAGAGCGGCGGCGACTGCGCCCGGTCCAGCGTCAACTACCCCTCGCTGACGGCGAAGGCGCTGCACGTGAAGTCCTTCAAGGACGTCAGCTGCAGCGGCGCCAAGACCGACGACATGTGGCGCGCGCAGGGCGCCAACATCCCCCAGCTGAACGCCCTCGGCAAGAACACCCGGCTCGTCACCGTCGGCATCGGCGGCAACGACATCGGCTTCGGCGAGATCATCGGCACCTGCGCCCAGCTCTCCGTCTCCGACCCGGCCGGCGCCCCCTGCCGCAAGAAGTACACCGCGGCCGACGGCTCCGACCTGCTGAACAAGCGCATCGCCGGCGCCGCGCCCAAGGTCGCCCGCGTCCTCAAGGCCGTTCACCAGCGCGCGCCGCACGCCCGCGTCGTGCTCGTCGGCTACCCGTCGATCATGCCGGACAACGGGGTCGGCTGCTTCCCGAACGTGCCGATCGCCGCCGGGGACACCCCGTACCTGCGCGACACCGAGAAGCGGCTCAACGCCATGCTGAAGCAGCAGGCGCGCAAGGCCCACGTCCGGTACGCCGACACCTACCGCGCGACCGTCGGCCACGACGTCTGCCGTCCGGAGAAGGACCGCTGGATCGAGGGCGCCCAGCCGACCCGCCCGGCCGGCCCCTTCCACCCGAACGCCGACGGCGAGCGGGCCATGGCCAAGCCGGTGATCACCCAGGCGCGAGGCCGCTGAACGTACGCCTGAACGGGCGTTTGAACAGAAGGCCGAACGGGGGCCGTGTCGCGCCCTGTCGGCGGAGGGGTCCTGCGAGTAGGGTCCGGGACCTCTCAGCCGACAGGGAGGTACCCATGGCAAGACCGCCAGCGCGCCGGCGAACGACCGTGCTCTGCGCGACGGCCGCACTCGTGGCCGGACTCGGGATCGTGCCGGCCGCCGCGCAGGCCGGCCCCGACGCCGCCCAGGGCGCGGGCCGCACACCCGTCAAGACCCCGCTGGCCGTCGGCCGCGGCGGGGCCGTGGCGAGCGTCGACGCCGACGCCTCCGCCGCCGGCATCGAGGTGCTCAAGGGCGGCGGCAACGCCGTCGACGCGGCGGTCGCCACCGCCGCCGCCCTCGGCGTCACCGAGCCGTACTCCGGCGGCATCGGCGGTGGCGGCTACTTCGTCTACTACAACGCCAAGGCCCGCAAGGTCTTCACCATCGACGGCCGCGAACGGGCGCCGCTCAGCGCGGACAAGAACCTGTTCGTCGAGAAGGGGCACGCCATCCCCTTCGACGAGGCGATGACCAGCGGCCGGAGCGTCGGCGTCCCCGGCGCCCCCGCCACCTGGGACGCGGCCCTGCGCGCCTGGGGCAGCAGACCGCTCGGCCAGGTGCTGAAGCCCGCCGAGCGCCTGGCCCGCAAGGGCTTCACCGTCGACGCGACCTTCCGGCAGCAGACCGCCGACAACGAGAAGCGCTTCCGCGACTTCCCCGCCACCGCCCGCCTCTTCCTGCCGGGCGGCAAGCTGCCGGCCGTCGGGTCCCGGCTGAGGAACCCCGACCTCGCCCGCACCTACGAACTGGTGGGCAAGCGCGGCATCGGCGCGATGTACGGCGGCGAGCTGGGCCGGGACGTGGTCCGCACGGTCCGCAAGCCGCCCGTCGCCCCCGGCGCGCACCGCGTCGTGCGCTCCGGCGACCTCACCGAACGCGACCTGCGCGCGTACACGGTCAAGCGGCCGGGCCCGACGCACACCACCTACCGGGGGCTCGACGTCTACGGGATGGCTCCCTCGGCCTCCGGCGGCATCGCGGTCGCCGAGGCGCTCAACATCCTGGAGAAGAGCGATCTCCGCAAGGCCGACCGCACGGCCTACCTCCACCGCTACCTGGAGGCGAGCCGGATCGCGTTCGCCGACCGCAACCGGTGGATCGGCGACCCCGCGCGGGAGAAGGTGCCCACCGCCGGGCTGACGTCCAAGCGGTTCGCCGCCTCGCGGGCCTGCCTGATCAAGGACAGCCGGGCGCTGACCAGCCCGCTCGCCCCCGGCGACCCCCGGCACCCCAAGCCCTGCGCCACGACGGGCCGCGCCGCCCCCACCCCGTACGAGGGGCGGCAGACGACCCATATGACGGTGGCGGACAAGTGGGGGAACGTCGTCGCCTACACCTTCACCATCGAGCAGACCGGCGGCAGCGGCATCACCGTGCCCGGCCGGGGCTTCCTGCTCAACAACGAGCTGACGGACTTCTCCTTCACCCCGGTCAGCCCGGGCGTCCACGACCCGAACCTGCCCGGCCCGGGCAAGCGGCCGCGCTCGTCGATCTCCCCGACGGTCGTCCTCGACCACGGGAAGCTGAAGTTCGCGCTGGGCTCGCCGGGCGGGGCGACGATCATCACCACCGTCCTGCAGACCCTGCTCAACCGTGTGGACCGCGGGATGCCGCTGGTCGACGCCATCGCCGCGCCGCGCGCCAGCCAGCGCAACGCCGCGACGACGGACATGGAGCAGGGGCTGTGGGACGACCCCGTCCGCCGCCGGCTGGAGGCGAAGGGGCACGTGTTCAAGCTCAGTCCGTCCTTCATCGGGGCGGCGACCGGCGTCGAACGGCTCCCCGACGGCCGGTGGCTGGCCGCCGCGGAGAAGGTACGGCGCGGCGGCGGCTCGGCGATGGTGGTCCGGCCGCAGCGGTGAGCCGGCCGCCCCGGCACCCGTCCGGGCGGGCCGGTGACGGCCTGTCCGGACGGGGGTGGCGGCTGCTCCGGTACGCGGGAGCGGACCGGCCGGGGCGGCGGTGGCCGGCGGCGGGTCAGCCCAGCAGTCGGATGATCGCCTCGGTGGTGTCCGTCTCGCCGAGGCGGGGCAGCACCTTCTCCACGCTGACCCGGTGCACCTCGGCGTCGAGGTCCGTCACCGCGTCCGTCGCGACGGTGACGTGGTAGCCGTGCTCGTGCGCGGCCCGGGCCGTGGACTCCACGCCCATGCCGGTGGCGATGCCGGCCAGGACGACCTGCGTGACGCCCCGGCGGCGCAGCTGGAGGTCCAGGTCGGTGCCGTGGAAGGCGCCCCAGGTGTGCTTGGTGACGACGATGTCGCCGTCCTGGCGGTCGAGTTCGGGCCGCAGGTCGGCGAAGCCGGCCGGGGGCTCGCCGCTGCGGTGCCGGATCTCGGTGCGGCCGGGGGCCGAGCCTATGACGCGGACGAGGACGACGGGGAGGCCGCGGGCGCGGAACGCGGCGGCCAGCTCCGCCCCCTTGGCGACGATCCCGTCGGCGGGGTGGACGGTCGGGAGGGCGGTGATGCCCTTCTGGAGGTCGACGAGAACGAGAGCGGTCTTCGGGTCGAGTGTGGTGGCAGGCATGGGGTCACCCTAAGGAAACAAAGGAAAACTTACAAGATTGACTGTCTGTTTCCTTGGTCGGGCCGGTGCCGCGCCGGTCTTGCCTCGGCGGGTGCCGGGCCCTACGGTCGCAGGCACGCGGATCTTCGCGCGTAGCCCGGCACCACGTGGCCGGCACACGCCCCGGCGGAGGAGCAGCTCATGCCCAATGTTGTGCGCGCCGCACTGGTCCAGGCCGGCTGGACCGGTGACACCGAGTCGATGATCGCCAAACACGAGGACCACGCCCGCGCCGCCGCCGCGCGAGGCGCCCGGGTGATCGGCTTCCAGGAAGTCTTCAACGCCCCCTACTTCTGCCAGGTCCAGGAGAGCGAGCACTACCGCTGGGCCGAGCCGGTCCCCGACGGGCCGACCGTGCGCCGGATGCGCGAACTCGCCCGCGAGACGGGCCTGGTGATCGTCGTGCCGGTCTTCGAGGTCGAGCAGACCGGCTTCTACTACAACACCGCCGCCGTCATCGACGCCGACGGCAGCTACCTCGGCAAGTACCGCAAGCACCACATCCCGCAGGTCAAGGGCTTCTGGGAGAAGTACTACTTCAGGCCGGGCAACCTGGGGTGGCCGGTCTTCGACACCGCCGTGGGCCGCGTCGGCGTCTACATCTGCTACGACCGCCACTTCCCGGAGGGCTGGCGGCAGCTCGGCCTCGCCGGCGCCCAGCTCGTCTACAACCCCTCGGCCACCTCCCGCGGCCTCTCCGCGCACCTCTGGAAGCTCGAACAGCCCGCCGCCGCCGTCGCCAACCAGTACTTCGTCGCCGCGATCAACCGCGTCGGGCGGGAGGAGTACGGCGACAACGACTTCTACGGCACCTCGTACTTCGTCGATCCGCGCGGGCAGTTCGTCGGCGACGTCGCCGACGACGCCAAGGAGGAACTGGTCGTCCGCGACCTGGACTTCTCGCTGATCGACGAGGTCCGGCAGCAGTGGGCGTTCTACCGGGACCGACGCCCCGACGCCTACGAAGGGCTGGTCCGGCCGTGAGCGGCGGAACGGCGGCGGCCGGCGGCGGCGGACTGCACGCCCGCCACCGGGCCGTCCTGCCCTCCTGGCTCGCCCTCTACTACGCCGAGCCCATCGAACTCACCCACGGCGAGGGGCGGCACGTCCGGGACGCCGACGGCCGGCGCTACCTGGACTTCTTCGGCGGCATCCTCACCACCATGACCGCCCACGCGCTCCCCGAGGTCACCGCGGCGGTCGCCGGCCAGGCCGGCCGGATCCTGCACACGTCCACCCTCTACCTCGACCGGCACATGGTCGAACTCGCCGAACGCATCGCGGCGCTGAGCGGCATCCCCGACGCCCGCGTCTTCTTCACCACCTCCGGCACCGAGGCCAACGACGCCGCGCTGCTGCTGGCCACGACGTACCGGCGGTCCAACCAGATTCTGGCCATGCGCAACAGCTACCACGGCCGCTCCTTCTCCACCGTCGGCATCACCGGCAACTCCGCCTGGTCGCCCACCAGCCTCTCGCCGCTCCAGACCCTCTACGTGCACGGCGCCGTCCGCTCCCAGGGCCCGTACGCGCACCTTTCCGACGCCGCGTTCACCGCCGCCTGCGTCCGCGACCTGGAGGACATGCTCGGTCAGGCGCACGGGACGGTCGCCGCGCTGATCGCCGAACCCGTCCAGGGCGTCGGCGGGTTCACCGCGCCGCCCGACGGGCTCTATGCGGCCTTCCGCGAGGTCCTCGCCCGGCACGGCATCCTCTGGATCAGCGACGAGGTGCAGACCGGCTGGGGTCGCACCGGAGACCACTTCTGGGGCTGGCAGGCCCACGCCGACAACGGCCCGCCCGACCTGCTCACCTTCGCCAAGGGCATCGCCAACGGCATGTCCGTCGGCGGCGTCGTCGCCCGCGCCGAGGTGATGGACTGCCTGGAGGCCAACTCCATCTCCACCTTCGGCGGCAGCCCGGTCACCATGGCGGCCGGCCTCGCCAACCTCACCTACCTGCTCGAACACGACCTCCAGGGCAACGCCCGGCGCGTCGGCGGTCTGCTGATCGAACGGCTCCGGGCCGTCGCCGCCGGGCTGCCGGTCGTCCGCGAGGTCCGCGGCCGGGGCCTGATGATCGGCGTCGAGCTCACCTCCGGCGAGGCGGCCGGCCTCGCCCTCGAACGGGCCCGCGAGGAAGGCCTGTTGATCGGCAAGGGCGGCCGGGACGGCACCGTCCTGCGCATCGCCCCGCCGCTGACCCTGACCGTCGCCGAGGCGGAGGAGGGCGCCGCGGCGCTGGAACGGGCGCTGCGCCGCGTCCAGGGCGCGGTGGGAGAGCGGCACGACGCCGGGAAGGGGGCGCACCGGTGAGCAGGATCCTCGTCCGGGGCGGCCTCGTCGTCACGGCCGCCGAGGAGACGTACGCCGACGTCCTCGTCGAGGACGGCCGGATCGCCGCGCTGGCGGCTCCGGACAGCGCCTGCGCGCGGGACTGGACGGCCGACCGGACGATCGACGCGACCGGCAAGTACGTCGTGCCGGGCGGCGTGGACGCCCACACCCACTTCGACTTCCCCTTCGGCGGCACCTCCTCCTCCGACACCTTCGAGACCGGCACCCGGGCCGCCGCCTGGGGCGGCACCACGACCGTCGTCGACTTCGCGGTGCAGACGCGGGGGCGGGCGCTGCGGGAGGGGCTCGACGCCTGGCATGCCAAGGCGGAGGGCAAGTGCGCCGTCGACTACGCCTTCCACATGATCCTCTCCGATGTGACCGAGGGGTCGCTGAAGGAGATGGACCTGCTGGTCGGCGAAGGCGTGACGTCGTTCAAGCTCTTCATGGCGTATCCCGGGGTCTTCTACAGCGACGACGGGCAGATCCTGCGGGCCATGCAGCGGGCCGCGGGCAACGGCGGGCTGATCATGATGCACGCCGAGAACGGCATCGCGATCGACGTCCTCGTCGAACAGGCCCTCGCCGCCGGCCGGACGGATCCCCGCTACCACGGGGAAGTCCGCAGGACGCTGCTGGAGGCCGAGGCCACCCACCGCGCGATCCAGCTCGCCAGGGTCGCCGGCAGCCCCCTCTACGTCGTCCACGTCTCCGCCGAGGAAGCCGTCGCCGAACTCGCCCGGGCCCGGGACGCCGACCTGCCGGTCTTCGGCGAGACCTGCCCGCAGTACCTCTTCCTCTCCACCGACAACCTCGCCGAGCCCGGCTTCGAGGGCGCGAAGTACGTCTGCTCGACGCCGCTCCGGCCCCGGGAGCACCAGGCGGCCCTCTGGCGCGGCCTGCGCACCGACGACCTCCAGGTCGTCTCCACCGACCACTGCCCGTTCTGCTTCTCCGGACAGAAGGAGCTCGGCCGGGGCGACTTCTCGAAGATCCCCAACGGGCTGCCGGGCGTCGAGCACCGGATGGACCTCCTCCACCAGGCCGTCGTCGACGGCCACATCTCCCGCCGCCGCTGGATCGAGATCGCCTGCGCCGCGCCCGCCCGGATGTTCGGCCTGGCCCCGCGCAAGGGCACCCTCGCCCCCGGCGCCGACGCCGACCTCGTCGTCTACGACCCGCACGCCACTCAGGTCCTCTCCGCCACCACCCACCACATGAACGTCGACTACTCGGCGTATGAAGGGAAAGAGGTCACGGGGCGCGTCGAGACGGTCCTGTCCCGTGGCGAAATCGTCATCGACGAGCGGCGGTTCACCGGCCGGACCGGGCACGGCCGGTACGTGCCGCGGACCACCTGCCAGTACCTCACGTAACGGCCGCCCCGGCTGCCCCGGCCGCGCTGCCCTCTCGCCCTCTCGCCGTCCCGCCGCCCCGCTGTCCCGCTGTCCCGCCGTCTCGGTAAGGAGCACCGACCTTGGACTTCGGCCTCGTCCTGCAGACCGACCCGCCCGCCACCGCCGTCGTCGACCTGATGCGCCGCGCCGAGCGGCGGGGCTTCCGGTACGGCTGGACGTTCGACTCCGCCGTGCTGTGGCAGGAGCCGTTCGTCATCCACGGCCGCATCCTGGAGCACACCGAACGGCTCGTCGTGGGACCGATGGTCACCAACCCGTCCACCCGCACCCCGGAGGTCACCGCCTCCACCTTCGCCACGCTCAACGACATGTACGGCAACCGCACCGTCTGCGGCATCGGCCGCGGCGACTCGGCGATGCGGGTGGCCGGCCGCCGCCCCACCACCCTCGCCGCGCTGAGCGAGTCCATGCGGATCATCCGTGACCTGGCCGAGGGCCGCGAGACCGACGTCGGCGGCACCCCGCTGCGGCTGCCCTGGGTGCGCGACGGCCGGCTCCCGGTCTGGATGGCGGCCTACGGCCCGAAGGCCCTCGCGCTGGCCGGCCGCGAGGCCGACGGCTTCATCCTCCAGCTCGCCGACCCGTTCCTCACCGAGTGGATGGTCAAGGCGGTCCGCCGCGCGGCGGAGGAGGCCGGCCGCGACCCGTCGTCCGTCACCGTCTGCGTCGCCGCGCCCGCGTACGTCGGCGACGACCTCGCCCACGCGCGGGAGCAGTGCCGCTGGTTCGGCGGCATGGTCGGCAACCACGTCGCCGACCTCGTCACCCGCTACGGCGCCCACTCGGACCTGGTGCCGGAGGCCCTCACGTCGTACATCGGGCGACGGCAGGGCTACGACTACAGCCACCACGGCCGCGCGGGCAACCCGTCGACGGACTTCGTCCCGGACGAGATCGTCGACCGCTTCTGTCTGCTCGGCCCGGCGGAGGCGCATGTGGCGCGGCTGGAGGAACTGCGGGCGCTGGGCGTCGACCAGTTCGCGGTGTACGCGATGCACGACGCGAAGGAGGCGACGGTCGACGCGTACGGGGAGCGGGTGATCCCGGCACTGGCGGGGGCGGCGGGCTGAGGCGCGTCGTGCCGCGCGCCGCCGGGGCGCGCTCAGTCCGCGTCATCCGGCGCCGGGGGAGACCTGTTCCCCTTCCACCCGGCGCCGGGGGCCCCGCCCCCTCCGGCCGTCACCCGGCCTGCCGTCGCTCCTCGTAGGCCTCCCGGGCGTCGAGCAGTTCCTCCCAGTGCTCCTCCGCCCACGCGCAGGCGAGCGCGATCTGCCCGAGCAGACTGCGCCCGAGCGGCGTCAAGGCGTACTCGACGCGCTGGAGGGCATCGGGATACACCGTCCGCTCGACGAACCCGTCGCGCTCCAGCGCGCGCAGCGAGGCGGTGAGCACCTTGGGCGTGACGCGCCGCAGGGGGACCCGCAACTCGGAGAACCGGCGCGGCCCGTCCTCCAGACAACGGATGACCAGAGGCGCCCATTTGTCGCCGAACCGGAACGGAGTGAGCGAGGAAGGGCACAACTCGTCGAACATATCGGCAGGCAGCGGCTTCCTGGTGACGTCCCTCATGGCGTCACGATAACCGCACACCGACCGGTATCCGGGAGGTAACCGGTGCGCTGGCTACGGTCACGGCACCGGCCGGGGCAAGGGGCTCCGGCCCTGCGGGAAGGCGTTCCCATGACCTCCGTGAAGTCCGTAAAGCCCCGGGAATTCGTCATCTTCGGCGCGGGCGGCAGAGCCGGCCGCCACGCGACCGCCGAGGCCCTGCGCCGCGGCCACGCCGTCACCGCCGTGGTCCGCGACCCGTCCCGCCACGGCGACCTGCCGTCCGGCGCGCGGGTCGTGGCGGGCGACGTCACCGACGCGGCGGCCGTGGCACGCCTGGCGGCGGGCCACGACGCGGCCCTCTCGGCGGCGGTCGACCTGTCCGGCTCCCCCCACGACTTCTTCACGGCGTCGACCCGGGCCCTCGCCGCCGGCCTGGAGAAGGCCGGCGTCCCCCGCCTGACGGTCGTCGGCCTCTCCTCCGTCCTCCCCGGCCCGTCCGGCACCCTCCTGATGGACGAACCGGGCTACCCCGCCGAGTACCGCCCCTTCTACCTCGCCCACGCCGCCGGCCTCGCCCTCCTCCGCACCGCCCCCCTCGCCTGGACCTACGCGGCCCCGGCAGGCGACTTCGACCACGGCGGCACCCCCACCGGCCGCTACCGCGTGACCCCACACGCCGACGCCGCGGACCGCATCACCCACGCGGACTTCGCGCTGGGACTGCTGGACGAGATGGAGGGACGGCGGGGGACGGGCGGGGGTGTGGTCAGCTTCGGTGGGGTGTGATGGCGCTGACTGTCACTCAAATCACGTGAAAACTCCGTGGGTTGAGGTGGGGCCGGGTGTGCGGGACTGCCGGTGCGTCGGACCGAGGGGTGCTGAAGATCGTCAATTCGGGCGTGCCACACTGCTGCGCGTGCGCAACCACCTGTCAGTGATCCATCCGGTCCGTACCCAGGGAGACACAGCGTGACGTCGGCCGCCGCGAATCACGAAAGTCTCGCCAACCTCAGCAATACGCTGGTGTACGCGGCGATGGCGGTGTACACCCTGGCCTTCCTCGCCCACCTGGCGGAGTGGGTACTGGGCAGTCGCAGCAGAGTGGGCCGGACGGCGGCCTCCCTCACGGTCCCGGCGGGGGCGTCCGGCGCCGCGTCCCGGGCCGTCCGGCAGGGCGGCGGAACGGCCGTCCTGGAACGTCCCGTCGTCGTCACCCGTGCCGACGGCGACCGGCCCGGCGTGCCCGACGGCCCCGGCGCGGCGGGGAGTTCGGCGCGCGGCGACCTCTACGGCCGGATCGCCGTGTCGCTGACGGTCCTGGCCTTCCTGCTGCACCTCGGCGGGGTCCTCGCCCGCGCCGTGTCCGTGGAACGGGCGCCCTGGGCCAACATGTACGAGTACTCCACGACCTTCGGCGTGGTCGTGACCGGCGGCTATCTGCTGTTCCTCGCGCTGGGCAAGGACGTCCGCTGGATGGGGCTCCCGTTGGTCACCACGGTCCTGCTGGACCTGGGGCTGGCCGTCTCCGTCCTGTACACCGACAGCGACCAGCTCGTACCGGCCCTCCGCTCGTACTGGCTCTACATCCACGTGAGTTGCGCGATCCTCTGCGGCGCGTTCCTCTACCTGGGCGCGATCACCACCCTGCTCTACCTCCTCCGCGACCGGTACGAGGCGAGGCTGACGGCCGAGGGCGGCCGCCGGCCCGGCCGGTTCGCGGCCTCCGTCCTGGAACGGATGCCGGCGGCCGCCTCCCTCGACAAGTCCGCCTACCGCGTCAACGCCCTGGTCTTCCCGCTCTGGACCTTCACCCTCATCGCCGGGGCGATCTGGGCCGAGGCGGCCTGGGGGCGCTACTGGGGCTGGGACGCCAAGGAGATCTGGACGCTCATCACCTGGGTCGCCTACGCGAGCTACCTCCACGCCCGCGCCACGGCCGGCTGGCGCGGACGGAAAGCGGCGTGGCTCGGACTGGCCGCGTTCGGCTGCTACTTGTTCAACTACTACGGGGTGAACATCTTCTTCAACAGCCTGCACGCGTACTCGGGCGTGTGAGCGCCTAGGGAACCCGGGCGGTCCATTCCGGGGAGGCGAACTTCTTACGCGCCAATTCCCGGGCCCGGTTCATCTCCTCTTCGGTCACTTCGCCGGCCGAGCAGCCGTATCGGCTCCGGAAGGAACCGATCATGCGGTCGATGACCTCGCCGCGCGGCAGGCCCGTCTGGCGGCGGAGGGGGTCGACGCGCTTTTTGGCGCTCTTGGTGCCCTTGTCGGAGAGTTTTTCGCGGCCGATCCGGAGTACCTCGAGCATTTTGTCGGCGTCGATGTCGTAGGCCATCGTCACATGGTGCAGTACGGCGCCATTCCCGCCGACCATGCGTTTCTGCGCAGCACCGGCGATCTTGCCGGATTCGGTGGCGATGTCGTTGAGCGGCTGGTACCAGGCTTTGATGCCCATGTCCCCGAGGGCGGCCAGCACCCAGTCGTCGAGATAGGCGTAGCTGTCCGCGAAAGACAGGCCTTGCACAAGGGAGTCCGGTACGTACAGCGAATAGGTGATCGTGCTGTGGGGCTCCACGAACATGGCCCCGCCGCCACTGATCCGGCGGACGACCGTCATGCCGTGCCGCTCGGCGGACTCCAGGTCCACTTCGTTCCGCAGCGACTGGAAGCTGCCGATGATCACGGCCGGCGATTCCCACTCCCACACCCGCAGTGTCGGCGGCCGGCGGCCGGCGGCGACCTCCGTGGTGAGGACCTCGTCGAGGGCCATGTGGAGGGCGGGGGACTGGGGGCCGTCGTGGATGACCTGCCAGTCGTAGTCGTGCCAATCGGTGGCGTTCGCGAGCGCGCGGCGCACCGCGACGCCGACGGCCTCGGAGGTGAGGCCGAACATGACCGTGCCTTCGGGCAGCGCCGCGTCGACGCGGGCCGCGAGCTCCTGGGCCGACAGGCCGGCGTCGGCCCCTTCGAGCGCCCGATTGATCTCGAACAACGCCTCGTCGGGCTCCAGGAAGAAGTCCCCCGCCACCCGGACGTCGCGGAGTGCTCCGTCTTCGACCTCCAGGTCAACGACTACGAGCTTGCCGCCCGGCACCTTGTACTCGCCGTGCACTGAGCACCCTCCTGACCTTGCCGCCGAGCCGGTCCCGGCGGCGGATACGGCCACGGTACGTGCCGGGGACGCCTCCCGGCCGCCCGGGTCGTCGAGGATATTCCGCGGACTTGTCGTCAGGGATAGAAGCAGGCCCGTAGGAAACGGCCTGCTTCTTTCCGTGAACGGCTTTCGGGGATCAGGTGTCGAGGACCTTGAAGGACTTGAAGCCGGGAACGGAGCTGGCGCTCTTCCCCGAAGTGACGATCGTCGTGTTCCAGCCCGTGCAGTTGCTCGTCTTGTACACCCGGGCCGTGTGGTTGGTGTTGTTCTGCACCGAGTTGGCTTCTTGAGCCGTCATGTTGTAGCAGACGTAGTCCGTCGGGTTACGGACTTCGGTCCAGTGCGGCCCGGCGATGAAGCCGGTCGAGTAGCGCTGGTACCGGAAGACGCCGTCCGCTGCTTGGGCGGGGCTCGCAAAAGGAACGGTCGCCGTCAATGCGGCGACCGCCAGGACGGTGATCCTTTTGACGCCTGTCTTCATTCCTCCTCCTACAAGGCGGGAAATTGACGCTGTCATGCTGCCCGACACTTCTCCGCTTAATCAATAGTCCGCGAGTTCGACAATTAGGCCGTTTGGGTGGCGGCGGTACTCGTGGGCCGTATTGCGACTGGAATATCGCGTGATTCGGATGGCGCCGACGACGCTTTCGAGAGTATGGAGTGGTGGATTCTGCGGCTGAGGCGATGAAAAGGATCTCGCGCATGGGCCGATGAATTCATGCTCTCAACGCGCCCGCGCTCGCCACCGGGATTTCCGGAATGGGATGCGGGTGAATCGTCCGCTCGGCCTGCCGCTCCTCCGGCCTGCGTCCAGTCGGTCCCCTGTGACAGGGGGAACGGTCCCCGCCCTCGCCGTCTTCGTGCACCGCCGGCGTTGATCGGCGGGTCATGAGGGTGGTGGCGGGTCGGGCGGGGTCGGACCCGGGGG
>NZ_JBPQTX010000119.1:0-19429 GCF_051386555.1 Streptomyces sp. URMC 126 | reverse complement strand
GAAAGTAGTTGGGTGAGGGGGGTGTGGGGGGCGTTGGGGTGGTCGCGGCGGGTCTTTGTGAGGACGACGGCCAGTGGGAGTGCGAAGCCGAGGTCCGCCGCGAACCGGTCCGCGCGCAGTTCGGCCCGTCGGTCGAGGGCGGCCTGTAGTACGGCCGTCGCCAGCAGCAGGAGCGGCAGCCAGTGCCACCAGGACCGGGTCGCGAAGGCCGAGGCCCCCGCGCCTGCCAGGACGAGCCCGGCCGTCAGATACGAGAGTGTGCGCGACCAGCGCAGCGGCCCTGCCACCAGCGTGTGGAGCAGCCACGCGACGGCGCGGCCCGGCAGCGCGTACCAGAGGTAGGGGAGGGGGGTGCCTCGTCGGCGGCCCAGTTCCCGTGCCAACAGTGCGGCCAGTTCATGGCTGTTCAGTCGGTCGAGGGCGCCGCGTGGGACGCCGATGACGCGACCGGCCGGGAGTGTGCCGTCCAGCCGGTCGGCGTCCGCGATCCAGACGTCGTGGGCGCCGGGGTCGAGGCCGGAGCGTGCGCAGACCTCCCGCCACACCGGTGCCAGCCCGTGCGCCTCCTTCGCCGTGGGGGGACGGAGCCGGAGCAGCCGCCGGGCGACACCGCGCCCGGTGGCTCCCAGCAGGAAGAGGGCCCCGGCCGCCAGCCAGACGAGCAGGCCGGCGAGGCCCGCGATCCCGAAGGGGAGCGTGAGCAACGCGACGACCAGGAGGCCGCAGAGGAAGCCGGGCAGGAGCGACGCCGTCCTGCCGGCGGCGGACGAACCCGCCGTGCCCCGCTGGTGCGCGGCCGGCCCGACACGACGGAGACGCCGGGCGAGGATGAGGATCGCCTCGTCGGCCGTGCCGACTCCGGGCAGAGGAGGGAGCGGTAGGGGCAGGCCCGACGGCTTCCGCGGGGCGCCGAGCGTCGACGCGGCGGTACCCGCCGCTCCGCGCGCCGCCGTCTGCTCGGCGGGGTTCAGTCGCTGCCGGAGTTTCCGGGCGGCCGCGGCGCGGTAGATGATCGCCGCTTCCGAGGCGCGATGGGCGTACCGGTCCGAGGTCCGGGCGGTTCGCTCTTCCCGGTCCTCGCGCGCTCGTGCGAGGCCGCGTTCGACCGCCTGCGCCCAGCCGTGCGCCGCGTTCGTCCCCGGCGCGTCCCGGAACGCGGGGGCGCGCCGGGACACGACCGCGACGACGCGGCCCGCGAGGGATTCGGCCCGCACGTCACACCCCTCCTTCGTGCGGGGCGGTGCCCGTACCGTCCCGCATCGGGACGGCACCGCCGGGAGCGGTGTCGCCGCTCACGGCCGGGGAGGGCACCCCGTTCGCGGGCGGCTGCGGACCGGTCCCGGGCGGCCCGGTGCCGCCGGACTGCTGTGCCTGCTGGAGTGTCGCCGCGATGCCCTCCCTGCCGACGTGCGCGACGAGCGGCACGAACATCGTGACCTTCTCCAGGACGACGGGCGCCGTCGCCCCGACGAGGACCACCAGCCAGGCGGACACCGCCTCCGGGGACGTACGGGTGATCGCCGCCGCCACCCCGCAGCCGACCACCGCCCGCAGGACGCCCGCGATGGTGTAGGCGAGGAGGCCCGGGGCGGGCGGCTCCTTCCCCTGCGGGGCGCTGCGCGCCGGTGCGGGCTGACGGTCGTTCACGAGGCTGTTCGCCCCGACCTTCCAGGGCAGTTCGCGCCACCGGCGCACCGCGATGATGTAGTCGAGCGCTTCCATGGCGAATCCGCCGAAAGCACCCCACAGCGCACCCTCCAGCCACTGCATACACACGAGCTTAGGGATGAGTGCGCCGGGCTGACAGGGCTTTACCCGCTTCACCTGCTTTGCCCGTTCGGGGGTCGACTCCCGGGCACGGGTCGGACACGGGCGTGTCGTCTTTCCGTCGCAGTTTGATCAGGGGTGGGTCGGTGGCCGGTTGGCGCCATGGGCATGCCATGGGCTCCCGCCTGTTCGTCAAGAGTTCACTGTTCGACCCGGCGCTCGGCGCCGGGCAGTACCACGGGGGATCACGATGTCCGTTCGTCATGCCGTCATGACCGCGCTCGTCGTCTCCGGCGTCCTCGCGCTGACCGCCTCGGGACCACCGACGGCGACGCCAAGGGCGACGCGAGGGGCGACGCGAAGTGCTCGGCCGGCGCGGCGCCGGCCCGGCCAAGGTCTCCTGCGACACGAAGATGGACGAAGGCGCTTTCTACCGCCCTGAAGGCGCGACGTACACCTACGCCTTCGACACCGAGCAACGTGACGATCGGTCCTGACCAAAAGATCACGGAATTGGTCGAGCTCTCCGGCTCGTGAGGCTCGGGGCCGGGCCAGGCCGGCCATACGAAGGCGGCCCGGGCTCCGTCCGGCGGGGGATGCGCCGCCAGGCGGAGCCCGCTCCCGGTCACCAGCTGCCGATCCCACCCCCCTGTGAGAAATGGGTTTCCGGCATCCGGTTGTCGTGCTTCAGCGGTTCCTTCGTCCCCAGGCGGGCCCAGATCAAGAAGGCCACCAGGCCCACCGCCGACAGACCGATCGGAATGAGTATCGCGAGAACCCACTCGGGCATGCCGCTCCCCCCTTGGCGTCTCCCCGTAAAGCGCCGTACCACCACGATAGGGCTCACCACTGACATTCCCGGGTCCCGATGCGGCCGGGCCCGTGCCGGTGACCACCAGCGGCCCGAGCCTCGTCCCCATGGCAGCAGGTTCGCCGCGCGCCGCCGCGTTCCGGCCCCACGACGCCTTGTCCGGAAGGCGGGGGCCGTCGTGCCCCGGATGACCGTGCGTTCGGATGCTTCGGCGGCGTCGACTTCCCGGCGCGCGTGCTCCCGTCGAGCCGGTGCCCCACGGGCCCCTGGTGTACGGGCCCGGGTACCGGCCAGGGTTCGGCACCGGTTCGACCGGGCCCCGGCTCCGGGATCGTGGTCGGCGGATGGCCACTGGCTCCCCGGGATGACCCATCCGCAGGGGAGGCGGGGGCTCCCGGACACGTCCTCTCACCGGCCCGGCCCGTGGGAGGCCTGCGGGAGCCCCCGGTGCCGAAGCCCGCCACCGCCCCGGCGCGTTCCGAGCCGCCGTGCGGTGGGAGCGTTACCGGGAAGGGAAACAGGAGAGGCATGCAAGCGATCACCACGGCGATGGTGGGCCGCGACGGCGAACAGGCGGAACTCCGGGAGTTCGTGAAGTCCGGCACGGGCCGGGCCCTGGTCGTGCGGGGAGAGGCCGGGGCAGGGAGGACGACGCTGGTGCACCACGCCGCCGCGCTGGCCGAGCGGGAGGGACACCTCGTCATCCGGGCCGCCGGTACGGAGGCGGAGTCCGGACTGCCCTACGCCGGTCTGCACCAGTTCCTCCATCCGCTGCTCCCCGACGTCGCGCGCCTGGACGACGGCGCCCGGGCGGCGCTGGACGCCGTGTTCGGCGGAGGGCGGGGCGAGCCGCCGTCGGTCATGGAGCTGGGCATCGCCGTCCTCGGCCTGCTGGCACTCTCCTCCGCCCGGCGGCCGCTCTCGCTGGTCCTCGACGACGGGCAGTGGCTGGACGACGTCAGCGCCGACGTCTGCGGGTTCGTCGGCCGGCGCCTGGCCGGCGGTCCGGTGAAGCTGCTGGTCGCGGTCCGCGCCGACATCTCGTCGCGCTTCGACACCGCCGCGCTGCCCGAACTGCCGGTCGCCGCCCTCCCCGACGAGGACGCGGCACGCCTGCTGGACGCTCGCCACCCGGAGCTGGACCCAGAACTCCGCCGCGCCGTCCTCGCGAAGGCCCGGGGCAACCCGCTGGCCTTGCTGGAACTGGCCGCCCACCGCGCCGGCCGGTCGGGCGGCCTTCCGGCCGAGGACCCCGTCGGCCCGCACGACGTACCGCTGTCCCCGCGCTCGCGACGGCTGTTCGGCAGCCGCGTCGAAGCGCTCGACGAGCGGGTACGGAACGAGCTGCTGATGGGCGCGCTCGACGGCGCCGGAGACCCCGGCGGCACCGACGCCGGCTCCGGAACGCGCTACGTCATGCGCGACGCCGACGCGGCGGTGACCGCCGGGCTGCTGGAGGTCGAGGCGGCCACCGGTGAACTCGTCTTCCGCCACCCGCTGGTGCGCCCCACGGTCGTGCGACTGGCCACGCCGAGCCGGCTGCGCGCCGCGCACCGGGCGCTGGCCCGGTTCCACCGGGTGCGCCCCGAGCGCCGGGCGGCGCACCTGGCGGCGGCCGCGGTCGGTCCCGACGAGGGCGTCGCCGGCGCCCTGGAAGCGGCGGCCCGGTGCGCGACCCGGCGCGGCGGCGCGCCGGCGGCCGTGACCTGGCTGACCCGGGCAGCCGAGCTCAGCGAGAGTGACACCGAGCGGTCGCGGCGGCTGGCCGACGCGGCCTTCGTCGCCTGCCACGCCGCTTCGTCCGACCAGGCGCACCGGATCCTCCGGGCCGATCCCGCCGCGGGTGCCTTGGGGTCGCCGGCCTCGGTGCTCGCCGCCGGTTACCAGGCGCTGTACCTGGACGGTGACGTCCGTTCCACCCACCGACAGGTCTCGGCCGCGATCGCGAGGCTCCGGGACGGCGGGCCGGCTGGGTCCGAGGAGGTGCTCGACCGGCTGGTGGTCCTTCTCCTGGCGATCAGTCAGTACAGCGGCGACCGGGCCGGCTGGGAGAGCACGCACCAACTGCTCGCCTCCATGGGCGGCCTCGTCACCGAGCGCGCGCGGCTCTACAGCGGCACGTGGAGCGATGTGACCAGGCACGGGGCCGACTGGGCCGAGCCGGTGCGGCGCGCCGCCGCGGACCTGCCGGACCTGGAGCCCTGGGAGGCCGCACGGCTGGGCGTGGCCGCGTACCACCTCGACCTCCTGGACGGGTACCGCGCCCATCTGCGGCGCGTCACGGACCGCGAGTTGGAGACCGGGGCCGTGGCCACCGGCCTGGTCATGCTGCACCAGATCACGCTCGACCGGATGGCGGCCGGCGAATGGGCCGAGGCCGAGAACGCCGGGCAGCGCGGCCTCGACCTGGCGGTCGCGCACGGCCACCACCTGTTCGCGGCCCAGAGCCGCGCGTATCTGGCCCAACTCGCCGCGCTGCGCGGCCGGATCGAGCGGGCGCGGGAGCTGCGGGCCGAGGTGGACGCCTGGGCCCGCCCACGCGGGCTGGGGTTCCTGATCCAGGTCGCCGACGCGGCCGGCGCGACCGCCGCGTTGAGCGCCGGCGATTACGAGGCCGCGTACCGGTACGCCGCCGGCATCACGCGGCCGGGCACGTTCCGGCCGTACGCGCACCAGGCCCCGCGCACCCTCCTCGATCTCGTCGAGGCCGCCCTGCACACCGGCCGCGCCGAGGAGGCCCGGGCTCACGCCGCGGCCGCCCACGACGCCGGTCTGCCGGGGGTGTCACCGCGCCTGGGGCTGATCACCCATGGCGCGCTGGCGGTGACCGCCGAGGACGAGCGGGAGGCCGCCGAGATGTTCGCGCGGGCCGAGTCCCACCCGGACGCCGCCCGCTTCCCGTTCGAGCTGGCCCGGGTCCGGTTCGCGTACGGCATGAGCGTGTGCCGTGCCCGGGGCCACGCCGCGGCACGGCAGTACTTGGCGCCGGCGGCGGAGGCGTTCGAGCGGCTGGGCGCGGTCGGTTGGGCCGAGCGGGCCCACGCCGCGGCGCGCGCGATCGGGGCCCCGCCTCGGGCCGTACCGGAGGGCGCCGGCGGGCCGCCCCGGGCAGGGGCACGGGCGGCCCGTACCCCGTCCGGGGCCGGGTCGACCGTGGCCCGTACGCCGTCCGGGGCCGGGTCGACCGCGGCCCGTACCCCGTCCAGGTCCGGGTCGACCGCGGCCCGTACGCCGTCCAAGGCCGGGTCGTTGGCGGCCCGCACCCCGTCCCGGGCGGTCCCGCACGCGGCCACCACCCCGCCCCGCGCCGCGAACCGGAACCCGGATTCGCTCACCTGGCAGGAACGCCGCATCGCCGACCTGGCCGCGAGCGGCCTGACCAACAAGGAGATCGGCGAGCGGATGCACCTGTCCCCACGCACCGTCAGCTCGCACTTGTACCGCGCCTTCCCCAAGTTGGGCATCACGGCCCGGGCGGCGCTGCGCGACGCGCTGAGCCGGGTCGAGGAGGGCGCATCGGTCTGACGTCGGGACGGGATCGCCCCACCCCCCCGGATCGCCGGGGTCTCCCGTGCCCGCCGGTCTCCCGGCCCTCCCCGTATCCGCGCCTTCCGGGGAAGCGGCCCGGCGCAGGCGTCGCCCCCGGGCGTACGGCGTCGGAGCAGTGCCGCCGGTCGCGGAGGTGACCGAATCCATGCAGGTCAGCGGGGCCGAGTGCTCGTAAGATGGGCCAGGCTCCTCCGGGAGGAACGCCGTACCGGAGGTCACATGCCGCATCACGCCGAACACCGTCTCCTCGGCCGGACCCGCGAGCTGGAGGTGCTGGACCGGCTGCTGCGCGACGTGCGCGACGGGCGCAGCCGGGTGCTGGTGCTGCGCGGCGAGGCCGGCGTCGGCAAATCGGCCCTGCTCGACCGGCTGGCCGAGCGGGCCGCGCCGTGGCGGACGGTGTACGCGGCGGGCGTCGAAGCCGAGTCCGAGTTCGCCTACTCGGCCCTGCAGCGCCTGTGCGCCCCCTTGCTGTCCCTCCTCGACCGGCTGCCGCCGGTCCAACGGGACGCCCTGCGCGTCGCGTTCGGCCTGAGCGCCGGGCAGCCGCCCGAGATGCTGCTGGTCGGGATCGCGGTCCTCGGGCTCTTCGCCGAGGCCGCGGCCGAGTCCCCGCTGGTGTGCCTGGTCGACGACGCGCAGTGCCTGGACCTGATGTCGCAGCGGATCCTCGCGTTCGTCGGGCGCCGGCTGGAGGCCGAATCGGTCGCCTTGGTGTTCGCCGTGCGGACCACCGAGGGGGAGAAGGAGGACGGCTGTTCCGGCCTGCCGGACCTCACCCTGCGCGGGCTGTCCGACGCCGACGCGCGGACCCTGCTCGACAGCGTCCTCCCCGGGCCGGTCGACGCCCGGGTACGGGACCGGATCGTCGCCGAGACCGGGGGGAACCCGCTCGCCCTGCTGGAACTGCCCCGGGACCTGTCCCCGGCGGAGCTGGCGTTCGGCTTCGGCGGCCCCGGCGCCGGACCGCTGGCGAACCGGGTCGAGGACGGCCTGCGCCGCCGCGTCGACGCGCTGCCGGCCGACACCCGGGCCCTGTTGCTCGTCGCGGCGGTCGAACCGGTCGGCGACACACCGCTGTTGTGGCACGCGCTGCGCCTGCTCGGGATCGGGATGGAGGCCGCCGCGCCGGCCGAGGCGGCGAGCCTGATCACCGTCGGAGCCTCGGTGCGGTTCCGGCACCCGCTGGTGCGGTCGGCCGTCTGGCGCGGCGCGGACGCCACCGCGCTCCGCGCGGCGCACCGCGCGCTGGCCGAGGCCACCGACGCCGAGCGCGACCCCGACCGGCGGGCCTGGCACCAGGCCCACGCCGCGGTCGGACCGGACGAGCCGGTCGCCGCCGCGCTGGAGCGCTCCGCCGACCGGGCCCTGGCGCGCGGCGGACGAGCGGCCGCCGCTTCCTTCCTGGAACGCGCCGCCGCGCTCAGCCCCGAGCCGAAGGAACGGGCGCGGCGCGCGCTGGCGGCCGCGGGCGCGCACCTCGCGGCGGGCCGGCCGGCCCGGGTGCCCGACCTGCTCGCCGCCGCCGAACTGGCGCCGCTGGACCCGCCGCAGGCGGCCGACGTCAGCCGGCTGCGGGCCAGGGCGTCGTCCATGACGAGCCCGGGGTTCGGCGCGGTGCAGCCGTTGCTCGACGCGGCGGGCCGCCTGAGGGACCTGGATCCGGCCGCCGCGCGGGAGACGTATCTCGCGGTGTTCGGCGCGGCCGTCTGGGCCGGCCGGCACGACGCGGACGGACTGCGACGAGCCGCCGACGCGGCCCGCGGCCTGCCGCCCGGCGACGAGACGGCGGGACTCTTCCTGCGGGCCCTGGTCACGTGGACCACCGACGGACCGGTCGCCGCCTTCCCCCCGCTGGCGCAGGCGCTGCGCTCCCTCACCCGCGACGAGGACCTGGCCGTCCTGTGGCCGGCCGCGAACGCGGCCGTGGAGCTCGGCGACCTCCGGTCCTGGCTGGACATCACCGGCCGGGCGATCCGTTTCGCCCGGACGACGGGCACGCTGTCGATCCTCTCGACGGCCTTGCCCTACCGGGCGGCCTCGATGGTCTACGCGGGGCGCTTCTCCGAAGCCCGGGACCTGCTGACCGAGGCCAGGGCCGTCGAGGAGCCGGTGGGCGCGGCGACGAGCATGGTCTCGTCGGCCCTGCTCAGCGCGTACCGGGGGCGGAAACGGCCGGCCCTGGAACTGATCGAGGCGATGGAGAGGGAGGGCGGGCAGCGCGGCCTGGGCCGACTCGACGGCATGGCCGCGTGCGCGCGGGCCGTGCTCCACAACGGCCTGGGCGAATACCCGCTCGCCATGGAAGCGGCACTCCGGGGCGGGGAGTACCAGGACCTCGTCGTACACCACTGGACGTGCGCCGAGCTGGTCGAGGCCGCGACCCGGGCCGGGCGGCCGGAGGTGGCCGCGCGGGCGCGCGAGCGGCTGGCCGACTGGGGCCGGGCCGGCACGCCCTGGGCCCTCGGCGCGCGGGCGGTCGCCGACGCGCTGGCCGGCGACCCCGAGCAGGCCGAGGACCGCTACCGCGAGGCCGCCGACCACTTCGGGCGGGGCGGGCTCGGCGTGCTGGAGGCCCGGGCCCGGCTGCTGTTCGGTGAGTGGCTGCGCCGCCGGAACCGGCGGGCCCAGGCCCGCACCGAGCTGACCGCGGCGTACGAGGCGGCCTCCGCGATGGGCATGGAGGCGTACGCCGAGCGGGCCCGGCGGGAACTGCTCGCCACCGGTGAGACCGTTCGCAAACGGACCCCCGGCTCGCCGGTGCTGACCCCGCAGGAGGCCCGGATAGCCCGGCTCGCGGCCACCGGGCACCCGAACGCGGAGATCGGCGCGCAGCTGTTCCTCAGCCCCCGCACGGTCGAGTGGCACCTGCGCAAGGTCTTCGCCAAGCTGGGGGTCTCGTCCCGCCGCGAGATCGAGGGAGCCCTCGTCGACCGGTGACCGCCCGACCCGCGGCGGGGCTGCTTTGAGCAGTACTTGTCCCGGTACTTGTCTCAGCAGTACTTGAAGGAGCTGATCTTGTCGTTGATCCAGGGCGGGACGGAGGCCCACTGCTCCCGGGGGCCGACCTTGAACTGCAGGCCGCCGTACCCGTTGTGCTCGTAGAAGCAGACGCTGCTGCCGGTGTTGTTCACCACGGACGACGTGATGTCCTGCATCCCCGTCCACAAGGCGCCGCTCCGCTCCAGCTTTCCCAGGTCGCCGATGTTCCGGTCCGACGCGATCGCACCGAACTTGTGGCCGCCGGTGTTGCCGACGAACCCGTTCTCGGACCACAGGCAGACGTGGTTGGCGGGGCACGCTCCGGCACCCTGCCCGATGCCGAGGATCGTGTCGGCGCTCGCGGAGGCCGTCGCGGTCAGGATCAGTCCGGCTGCGGCGACGACGGTGTACAGGCCGCGCCGGGCCGTCTTCTTGGGCAATGTCATTCTCATCCGGTCGAAAGGTCGAAAGGTCGAAAGGCCGAAAGGTCGAAAGGTCGAAAGGTCGATGGGGTGGAGGGGCTCAAGGTCTGAAGGCCGGAAAGGGGCGGATCAGCAGTACTTGAAGGAGCTGATCTTGTCGTTGATCCAGGACGGGACGGAGGGCCACTGCTCCCGGGGGCCGACCTTGAACTGCAGGCCGCCGTACCCGTTGTGCTCGTAGAAGCAGATGCTGCTGCCCGTGTTGTTGATCACGGACGACGTGACGTCCTGTATGCCCTTGTCCCCGGTGGACGTGCGGGCCAGCTTGCCCAGGTCGCTGACGTTCTGGTTCGACGCGAAGGAGCCGAACTTGTGGTCGTAGACGAACCCGCCGCGAATGAAGTTGCCTTCCGACCACAGGCAGACGTAGCCGTCGGGGCACGAACCGGCCCCGTGGCCGATGTCGAAGACATTGGTGGCGCTCGCGGAGGCCGCCGTGGCCACGACCAGCCCGGCCGCGGCGGCTGCGCCCAGCGCGAGCCGCGTCATCTTCTTCGGGAGCTTCGAGAACATGGTTCCTCTTTCTCGGGTTTTCGGATCTCGGCTTGGAATGACGGGTCAGCAGTGCTTGAAGGAGCTGATCTTGTCGTTGATCCACGGCGGGACGGAGGCCCACTTCTCGCCGGGGCCGATCTTGAACTCCGCGCCGCCGTACCCGTTGTGCTCGTAGAAGCAGATGCTGCTCCGGGTGTTGTTCACGACCGAGGAGGCGTCGTCCTGCATGCCCTTCCAACGCCAGAGCTTGCTCTCGTACTTGAACTTGCCCATGTCCGCGACGTCGCTGTCGGACCCCACGGCCCCGTAGTCGCTGCCGCCGCCCGGGTTGCCCCGGACGAAGTTGTTGTCGCTCCACAGGCACACCCAGTTGGCGGGGCACTTGCCGGAGCCGGTCTCGATCGAGGTCAGGATGTCGGCGCTCGCGCTCGACGTCGTGACGGCGAACGCCCCCGTCAGGGCGGCGGCGCCCACCGCGATGCGCACGGCTGTTCTCCGCAGGTTCATCAAGGTCTCCTCTGTCTCCTCCGCCGGCCCGAGCCGGCGTACGCGCTGTCAGCGCGAAGGCGTCGCTCCGGCGAGGTCGCTCGCGGAGCAACTCCACTGTGCCGCCGGAGACACCAGGGGCACATCGGACCGAGGCGTCGGTGCGTCCGGCCGTGAATCCACAGCCCGGAGCGACGTCGCCGCCGGGCGGCCGCGGCGGGGGGCAGGCCGCTCCGACCGCCGAAAGCCGCCCGTCAGGCCCGCAGGTAGGCGAGGACGGCCAGTACCCGGCGGTGGGTCTCGTCCGTCGGAGGCAGGTCCAGCTTGGTGAGGATGCTGCCGATGTGCTTGCCGATCGCGGCCTCGGAAACCACCAGTTCCCTGGCTATCGCGCCGTTCGACCTGCCTTCGGCGATCAGCGCCAGGACCTCGCGCTCGCGCGGCGTGAGCCGTTCCAGCGGATCGCGGCGGCGGCGCAGCAACTGGCGCACCACCTCGGGGTCGATCACCGTCCCGCCGTCCGCGACCTCGTGCAACGCGTCGACGAACTCCTCGACCTGGCCCACCCGGTCCTTCAGCAGGTAGCCGACGCCCGTGCCGTCGCCGGAGTCCAGGAGCTCGCCGGCGTAGGCGCGCTGCACGTACTGGCTGAGGACCAGGACCGGCAGCGCGGGCCGTTCCTCCCGCAGCCGCACTGCCGCGTGGAGGCCCTCGTCCCGGAAACCGGGCGGCATGCGGACATCCGTCACCACGACGTCGGGGTCGTGCTCCCCGACTGCGGCGACCAGGGCCTCCGCGTCCCCCACGGCCGCCACCACCTCGTTCCCGCAGCGGCCGAGCAGGCCGACGAGCCCTTCCCGCAGCAGCACGCTGTCCTCGGCGAGCACTACGCGGAGCGGCCGGCCGCTTCTGTCGACTCGCATGGGAACTCCACCAGTAGCAGGGTCGGCCCGCCGGGCGGGCTGGAGAGGGTGAGTCTGCCATCCAGGGCCGCCACCCGGTCCGCCAGCCCGGTGAGCCCGCTGCCCGCGGAGGCATCCGCCCCGCCCCGGCCGTCGTCGCGCACCCGGAGGAACAGGCGGCCGTCGCGGACGCCGCCGCTCACCCGGACACGGTCGGCCCCGCTGTGCTTGGCGACGTTGGCGAGCGCCTCGCAGACCACGAAGTACGCGGCGGACTCGACTGCTTGGGGCAGCCGGCCCGGCAGGTCGAGAGCGACGTCGACCGGGATCGCGGAGCGGTCGGCGGCGTCGGTGACGGCGGCCTCCAGACCGTAGTCCGCGAGGACCTTGGGGTGGATGCCGTGAATGAGCTCGCGCAGCTCGGCGAGTGCCCGGCCCGCTTCCTCGTGGGCCCTGGCGAGCTGCTCGGCGAGCGGGCCCGGCGGCGCGTCCAGCCGGGCCAGGCCGAGGGCCATCGTCAGGGCCACCAGCCGCTGTTGCGCTCCGTCGTGCAGATCGCGCTCGATACGGCGCCGTTCCGCCTCGAACGCGTCCACCAAACGCGAGCGTGACCGGGTCAGTTCGACCACTTGGGCGCCGAGCTCGCCCTCGCGGGAGGCGATCAGCAGCCGGGTCAGCCCGGCGCGGGCGCCGGCCGCGACACCGAGCACGTAACAGCCCAGGCCGAGGAGGAGCAGACCGAGCACGGCGACACCCCAGGCGGCCGGCCAGGTGGTGACGGTCCACAGCTTGAGCACCTTCGTCTCCCGGCCGCCGCCTGCCGTGGCCATCAGCAGCGGGGCGGCGGCCATGGACAGCGGGAGGAGCAGGGCGCATGCCACCACCAGGGCGTCGGCCGGCCACAACAGCCCGGCGAGCAGGAGCGCGTGGCCGAGCTCCCGCCAGGTCGCCTGCTCGCGCAGCCGGGTGGCCAGCCAGGCCCGCAGCCCCGGCACGTCCGGTGTCCGGTGCCGGCCGGACACCGGGTCGCGGTCGATCAGACGCAGTCTCCGCCGCTCCACCCAGGCCACCGGAAGGCCGCTCAGCGCCACCAGGACCAGCAGCGGCAGCCCCACCAGGACGACGGCGAGGACACCGCCGACCACCACCATGACCACCATCGTCACCAGGGCGGCGGCGCCGGTCAGCGCGCCGGTGAGCAGATACGCGGCGGAGCGCCAGGGCCAGGCCGACGACACGAAGCGCGGCCGGGACATGGCCTGCCACACGTTCCGAGGATGCATGCGCCCGACCGTAGGCGGGCCGCGCCGGCCGGCGCCATCGGCCCCGGGCCCGCGTCGGGGGTAGGCCTGGCCCTACCCCGGGTCTCGTCCCGGCCGTACTGCGCTCGCCGGGGAGTCCGCTGTTGTGTGGAGACCTCGACGAACCGAGGAGCGGGTGCCATGGAGAGCCACAGGAACGACGACGTGAACCGGCCGCGAGCCGGGACCCGGCGATGCGGCGCCGGCCCGGACCGGCCCACGTCCGGCTCGGTCACCGGGCGCGGCACCGGACCGTCCGGGCCGAGCAAGACCGGACCGGCCCTGCAGCGCGTCATGGCCGGACGGGACGGCCGGACGGTCGTGACCCCGCTGGAGGCGGCGCCGTGCTGAGGGTCGCCCTGCGCACCCTGCGTGCCCGCCGGGCCGCCTTCGCCGGGAGCTTCGTCGCCCTGGCGCTGGGCGTGGCGCTGATCACCGTGATGGGGCTGGTCCTGGCGTCCTCGCAGGACGCCCCCCACCGCGAGCCGGAGCGGTTCGCCGCGGCGCCGGTCGTCGTCAAGGGCCGGGACACCCTCCGGGTGACCACCCCGGCCGGCGACCGCACCCGGAAGCTTCCCCGGCCGCTTCCGGTACCCGACGCCGTCGTCGCGAGGCTGCGGGCCCTCGGGACCGTCGTCCAGGACCGGTCGTTCCCCGTGCGGGCCGAGGGCGGACCGGACGGCCTGGTGGGACACCCCTGGTCCACCGCGCGCTTCGCGCCGTACACGCTCCGGGCGGGGCGCGCGCCCGAAGCCGCGGACGAGGTCGTCGTCAGCGGCGACCGGATCCGTCCGGGCGCCCGGTTGCGGACCGACGGCGGTACGGTACGCGTCGTCGGCACCGTGACCGGACGCGGCTTCGAGAACGCCGTCTTCCACACCGACGCCCGCGCCGCCGAACTGTCCCCCCTCAGCACGCAACTCGTGGTCGACGCCGACGCGGCGGCCGTACGGGAGGCGGTGCGCGGCAGCGAGGGCGTCCGGGTCCTCACCGGGGACGCGCGCCGGGACGCCGACGCCGATGCCGGCCGGGACGGCGAAGCCCTCGTCGCGCTGAACGCCCTGTTCGGTACGGCCGGTGGCGTCACCGGGTTCGTCTCGGTGTTCGTGGTGGCCTCGACCTTCGCGTTCACGGTCACCCAACGCCGCCGGGAATTCGGCCTGTTGCGCGCCGTCGGGGCCTCGCCGGCCCAGATCCGCCGTCTGGTCCTCACCGAGGCGCTCGTGGTCGGGGTGCTCGCCTCGGCCACCGGCTGCGCGCTCGGCTCACGGATGGCTTCCCGGCTCGCCGAATGGGCGGTCGACGAGCGCCTGGCGCCCCGCTGGTTCACCCTTCACGACGCCGCCTGGCCGTATGAAGTGGCCTTCTGCACGGGCCTGTTCGTGGCCTGGTGCGGTGCGCTGACCGCGGCCTGGCGGGCCGGGCGCACCGGCCCCGTCGAGGCGCTGCGCGAGGCGGCCGTCGACACGCGGCCCATGACACTGGGACGTTGGCTCTTCGGCTCGGCCCTGCTGATCACCGCCGTGGCGATGCCGGCCCTCGCCCTGCTGACGGACCCCGGCGACCTGCTGCGGCGCAAGACGTATGTGACCCGGCCCATGCTGCTGATCACCGCGGTGGCGCTGCTCGCGCCCGTCCTGGTACGCCCGCTGACCCGGCTGGTCACCTGGCTGCCGGCCCGGCTGCCGGGCGCGGGCGGGATGCTGGTGCGCGAGAGCGCCGCCGTCGGGGTGCGCCGCACGGCGGCCGTCGCGGCGCCCGTACTGGTCACGGTCGCGCTGGCGGGCTCGCTGCCGGGCGCCACCGCGCGCCTCGGCGCGGCGAAGGCGGCCGAGGCGCGGGAGCGGACGGCCGCCGACTTCGTCGTCACACCGGCGGGCGACGCCGGGTTCGACGCGGCGACGCTGCGGCGGCTGCGGGCCGTGCCCGGCGCCGAGATCGCGGCGAGCGCGTCGAGCGCCGTGTACGTCGTGGAGGACGGGGTGGCGCTCGTCAGGTCCGACGCCCGGGCCGTCGACCCGGCGGCGCTCGCGGCGACGGCCCGGCTGCCCCTCGTCGCGGGGAGGGTCAGCGATCTCGACGACGGTTCGGTCATCGTCAACGAGGAGTGGGAGCGGCACACCGTGGGGGAGCGGGTGGAGGTACGGCTCGGTGACGGCACGCGGAAGACGCTGCGGATCGCCGCGGTCATGGCCACCGGGACCGGGGACAACGGCGTCTACGTCACCCCGCGCAACGCCCCCATGGCGCCCGTCGACCGGGTCGACGTCCGGCTCGCGGACGCCGCGGACGGGCCCGGCCGGGATGCGGTGGCAGCCCGTCTGCGGCAGGCCGTGCGGGCGACGGGCGGAGAAGTGCTCACCAAGGAGGCCTGGGTGCGGGCGGCCTCCCCCGGGACCGAACGGACGACCAGGGCGGGCCTCTTCCTGGTTCTCGGGATCGCCCTCGTCTACACGGGCATCTCGCTGGCCGGCACGATCGTCGTGGCGACGTCCGACCGCGTTCGCGAACTGGCCGTCCTGCGGCTCGCCGGCGCCACCAGGGGGCAGGTGCTGCGGCTGGTGGGTGCCGAGGCGTTGACGGTGGTGCTGGTCGGCGGGGTGCTGGGCGCGCTGGTCGCCGGGTTCGACCTGGCGGGGATGTGGGGCGCGCTGGCCCTGCTCTCGGTGGGGACGCCCGTCGGGATGCCGTGGGGGACGCTCGCGACGGTCACGGGTGTCTGCGCGGTGCTCGCCGTGGTTCCGGCGGTCGTGGCGGCCGGGGTTTGTCTGAGGGGGAGTGCGGGAGGGCCGGGGTGATCCTCCGGTCCGGTGCCGGGTGGCCGTCCTCCTGGTCCGCCCGGCGCCGTGGGGACGGTCCCGCCGCGTCAGCCGTTGCGGGCGTACCAGGCGAGGCCCGCGCGCCAGGCGGTGCGGGCGGAGAGGAGGAGCAGCAGGGCCACCACGGGGGACAGGTGGACGAGGAGAGGGGTGAAGGGGACGGAGGCGGCGTGGCCCGTGAGCCAGGCCGCCGGGTAGTAGCCGGCGAAGGCGATCGGCACGCCGAAGGTGAACGCCGCCTGGAGGGCCGCCGGGAAGACCGACAGGGGGTAATTGCCGAAGTTGGCCGCCGTGTTGTCGAGCCAGAAGAAGAGGGACTCGCTGCCGCGGAAGCGGAGGACGAGTGCCGCGATGTGCAGGTTGAGGGCCAGTTCCAGGGCCGTCGCCGACGCGACCGCGAGGACGAGGAAGAGGACGGCGGCGGGTGTCCAGGCGATGTCCACGAGGGACAGGCAGACGCCGAGCGAGGCGACGGCCACCACCAGGTCGCCCAGCGCGTTGACGGGCGCCTCGTAGGTGAACACCTGGAGCAGGACCGGGGCGGGGCGGGTGCGGAACGCCTCGAAGCGGCCCTCACGGAGCAGGTGCGGGAGCAGGCCGAGGTTGCCGAAGAACAGCATGTACAGGCCGTGCCCCAGCATGCGGATGCTGCTGATCAGCAGGATCTCGCCGAGGCTCCAGCCGCCCAGGGACGGGAACCGGCTGAAGATGACCGACGCGAACAGCAGCACCGTGATCTGGTACGTGACGCCGTTGGCGACGGCCATCGCGAAGTCCGCGCGGTTCGCGAGCTGGCTGCGCAGCCCGGCACGCATGATGACGGCGGCCAGGCGCAGCCGGCCCACGGGCGCGGCCGGGAGCGGACGGGGGGCCGGGCGGACGCCGGGCGGGGGAGTGGTCATCGCGGTCATCCCCCCAGGACCAGGAGCCGGCGCGCCGCCCGCCGCCACACCAGGCGGCCGAGCAGGCCGAGCGCCACGCACCACAGGCCCGCCTCGGCCAGGTAGGGCCAGCTCTCGCCCGGAGTGACCCGGCCGGTGTACAGGGACACGGGCACGTTGACGGTGGCGGCGAACGGCAGGTGCCCGGCGGTCTCCCGGAACCAGCCGGGGAAGAACCACAGCGGCACCAGCCCTCCCGACAGCAGGAGCTGGGCGAAGGCCACCAGCCGGTTGACGCCGAAGCTGGTGACGGTCCAGAAGCTCGTCAGGTCCACCAGCAGCCCGATCTGGTACAGGAGCACCTGGCCCAGGAGGTACGCCGGCACCGTCACCGCGACCGCCGCCCACGACGGCGGCAGCGCCACCAGGCCGCAGGCCACGCCCACCGCGAGGCCGGCGAGCAGCCACAGCGTGGCGTACAGGCTCTCGCCCGCGCCCCGCCAGGCACAGTAGCGGCGGGCGGACAGCGGGCGGACGAACCAGAACACCACCGACCCGTCACGGATCTTGCTCTGCGCGGTCTCCTGGGACGCCCCCTCCATGACCACGCGACCGGTGCCGAGCAGCGTGGCGAGCACCGAGTACGTGACGGCCTGCCGCTCGTCGAGGCCGACGACCGGCGCGTCGCTCGACGCGTACAGCGCCCGCCACAGCAGCACGTAGAGGAAGACCTGCGTGACGATGACGAAGGCGGTGACGGCGATCCGCGGCCGGTACGCCCACTCGGCGCGCGGCACGAGGAACAGCAGCCGGTAGGCGCGCGGGGCGGAGTGGTCCGGGGTCATCGGCCCGCCCGCGGTGCCGGGGCGCGCCCCTGGAGCCGGCGCAAGACGTCCTCGGCCGTCGTGCCCTCGTACACGACGGACCGTACGGGGTGCGCGGCGAGCAGCTCGGCGGTCACCCGGGCCCGGTCGTGACCGGGCAGCGGCCGGACCCGTACCGTCGCGCCGTCCCGCGAGACGACCTCGGCGGTCAGCAGGTCAAGGGCGGGCGGCGGACCGTCGAACTCGACCACGAAGGCCGGTTCCCCGTCCGCCCCGGGCAGCCGGTCGCGGGGGCCGTCGTGCACGACGCGCCCCCGGTCGATGACGACGATGCGCCGGCACAGGGCCTCGACCTCCGCCATGTCGTGCGTGGTGAGGACCACGCAGTGGTCGCCCGTGCCGGCCAGCCGGCTCAGCAGCTCCCGCACCTGGTCCTTGACGAGGACGTCCAGACCGATGGTGGGCTCGTCGAGGAACAGCACCCGGGGCCGGTGCAGCAGCGCGGCGGCCAGGTCGCAGCGCACCCGCTGGCCCAGCGACAGGAACCGCACCGGCGTGTCCCAGAAGGCGGACAGCGCCAGCACGTCGTCCAGTTCGGCCACGGCCGACCGCCAGGCGGGCCGGGCCAGCCCGTGGATGTCGCGCAGGATGGCGAACGAGTCGCGGGCGGGCAGGTCCCACCACAACTGGGTGCGCTGCCCGAACGTGACGCCCATGTTGCGGGCGTTGGCCTCCCGGTCGGCGTACGGGTCGAGGCCGCACACCCGGACCGTGCCCGCCTCCGGCAGCAGCAGCCCCGTCATCAGCTTGATCAGCGTGGACTTGCCGGCGCCGTTCTGCCCGAGCAGGCCGATGAACTCGCCCTGACCGACGTGTAGTTCGACGTCGTTCAGGGCGACCGCGCGGCGCTCCCGGCGGCGGCGCAGCGGATGCCGCAGGGTGCGGCCGGCCGAGCGGTCCCAGGCGCGGAAGGTCTTGGTGACGCCGGTGACGTCGATGGCGTGGGCGGAGCCGGTCACCGCGCGCCCTCGGCGGCGGACGCGACCCCCGGCGCGGGCGCGTCCGCGGCGCCGCGCAGCACCGCCGCCCTGACCAGCGGGCTCAGCAGCTCGCCGACGGGCGCCAGCCAGCGCACCGGCACCACGCGGCGCAGCGCGCCCGGCGCGAGCGTGGCGAGAGCGGCGCGGGCGGCCGGCCGCTCCGGATCCGGATCCCCGCCGAGTTCGCGGGTGACCACGCCCAGGGTGTACGCCGTGGTCCACACCTCGGCCAGCAGCACGTCGCTGACCCGGTCGTGGACGAACTCCCGGTGCGGCAGCGCCGCCAGCTCCTCCCGGAGGGCCGTGACGACCCGTTCGCGGGCGATACCGCGCTCGGCCAGGGCGTCCTCGGCGGGGACCCGGCGCCAGCCGTCCGGGGCCGCCGCGTCCCGTACGTACACCACGGCGAGCTGCTCCCACCAGCAGAAGTACGGCACCGCCGGCAGGTCCGGCAGCGTCGAACCGTCCGTGCCGGCGCCGGGGAAGGACGCCGGGCAGGCGGCGCTGCGCGGGCCCATCACGTCGTTGCCGACGAGGCTCGGCGGGTTGGCGTGGTCGACCGGGCCCGCGACGGGCACCACCTTGTCCACGCCGCTCAGGTAGTCCAGCAGCGTCACGTCGTCCGTGGCGTCCGCCGCCGCCTTCGCGGCGTACTCCTCGAAGCCGAGCGCCAGCGGCGCCGGCAGGACGAGGGCGACGGACGGCAGGTAGTCGTCGACGACCGGGGCCCAGGCGTGCCCGAGCAGGGCCGCCGCCCGTACCGCGTTGGCCGTCCGCGAGCCCCACTCCGTGAACAGGCTGACGGAGTGCTCCGGCCGGGCCGCGGCCAGCGCGGCGGCCGTGGCGGCGAAGCCGGGGGACAGCAGCGCGTCGTCCTGGAGCACCAGGTGGTGGGTGGCGCCCGGCGCCACCGCCCGCCAGGCGCGGCGCGCGGTGCGCAGCGCGGACGGCGGGCCCTGCGGGTCGGGGTCGGTGACGACGCGGGCGGCCAGCTCGGGGTGCGCCTCGCTCAGCCGGCGCGCGGCGGCCTCCCGGCTCGGGTGGGCCATGATCGCGGCGGAGAGGCGGATGGGGGAGGGTGCGGAGGCTG